>JANLXV010000530.1:0-9585 GCA_031365305.1 Chitinophagaceae bacterium | reverse complement strand
CATTGTTTAATCTTTCTTTTTATTTGTCTCAAGCGCTTGGGCTTTGAAATCACTTTCAACTTCAGATTGAATCTCCCTAAATATTTCTGATTTCGTAGAGTCCAAACGTTGCTATCTTCTCTAACTCCACCTCAGTTCTGTTATACTCAAAGTCATCATATCCCAGCAATTGTCAACATGCGAACAAACGGTCATGGCATTGTGAGGGTAAGGCTCACCTTTATCATCTACAAAGTCTCTCTCACAAAACCTACAGCAGTACCCATCCAATATTTTTTCGGCCAGGGAATATCCTGTAAGTATAATGCAGTGCCATTTCTAAGGTAATACCTGCGCCCTTATTTAATCATCTGCTGAACACTATACGCCCAATTTAGCAATAATTAATTGTTTTGTATTAACCTGTTTAACATCCAGCCATAAGACGTAAGTATTACGTTCATTAGGCATACTCTTGATAAGCATCTGAAAATGTATGTTACGAGTAGAAATCAAAAAATGTTTCGGTCTTCTGAAATATCATTCAGTAACATTGGACATATAAAAACTACTATAAAAGAAGGAACTATTTTACCATAACTACGCTTGAATAGTAATTATAACTGTTGTTTCGCAAAGTATATTCGATATATTCAACAAGAGAATAGATAGGAGTTGTCATTGACCTCTTATAATTAAACGCTTGTTATGTATCAAAAAATTTTATTATGATAAATTTCAAAACATTATTTCTATTAGCATGTACATTAGTTTTGTATTCCTGCGCCTATAATAATAAAAATAACAAGATGGCTGCTTACAGTCAATCTGGAGACTGGGTGTTATTGTCTGAAGGGAATATTTTGGATCGCTGGGAAATGTATAACCAAAATGAACTGAAAGGTTGGAAGCTCATTAATAGCGAACTACATAGCTCCGGTGCCGGTTGGGACGCAAATGAAGATATTATTACCAAAAAAGCATATGGAAACTTTGAACTTGATTTAGAATGGAAAATCGACAGTGCGAATAGTTCAGGTATTTTTTTTTATGTTCAAAAAGGGAGTAAGCATCCAATTTATGAAATTGCCCCGGAGTATCAAATCATGGATGATAAAGGATGGCCCAAGAAAATGGAACCAAATCAATATACTGGTGCAAGTTATGCCATGTATGCTCCTGAAGGTGCTAAAATAAAGCCAGCGGGTGAATGGAACTCGACCAAAATTCTTGTCAATTATCCTCGTGTAGAACATTGGCTGAACGGCGTAAAAGTGCTTGGGTATGAGTTTGCGAGCGAAGATTGGAAGGCTCGAAAAGCTTCAGGCAAATGGGCTGATGTCCCCCACTACGGGATGATAAGATCCGGACATATTGGTTTGCAGAATGCAGGAAAGGTGATTTATCGTAATGTAAAAATCAGAGAATTGTAATTGATCAACCTTTGTTGGGTAAGACTAAAAGAAGGAAAAAAATGGTTGAAAGATTTTGTCAATAATGTTTTGCGGAATGCCATTACCGTTGTCTTCTACCATTATTTCAATTGAACTATTTAATGTTTTTGTTGTGATTTTTACTGTTGACTGATAGCCGCTAGCTGACTGCTTAGCTTTTTCAATTACTGGATAAAACGCATTACTGTATAAATTCAATAGCACTGTCAGTCCAACTTTTGCAAAACTGCTGTTGTGCGTTCGTTTTTATTTCTCTACTATTTTCTTCATCCATTGAATTAATTCAACTTCGTCAACAATGTTCCAGGAGTGAGGATGACGCTGGCCATTACTGCGGGATCCAGTCCTACCTTTCACAAATTCTGCTTTCTCATTTTTCATTAGCATGAGGCGTAAAATCAGTTCTGACGAATTTAGAAAATTAGCCTCGTAACCACTCTGCCTTCTGTTCTGTAATCGCCAAACAATATCTACATCATGATAGACTCTTACAGGTATATCTTTCAAATACTTTTCATTTCCTTCTCCCTTCTGAAGATTATAGAAAGGTGTTAACCATTTGTACGTTTGTAAATTGGTCTTGGGTGTGCCGTGCTCCCGCTGCATTAACGCTGATACAGCCTTTGCTTCACCGACAGCCACTTCTGAATAGTTTTTTTCTATTTGCTTTTCAAAAAAACTCCACAGATGAATGAGGTCAACCGGGGAATCTATTGCAAAAACGGCCCTGGGATTAACCGGGTATTCTGAAGGAGACTCTTTGCACAGCTCTACATAAAGAAGCGAAATAGTTCCTCCTGCTGAAAACCCACCAAAAACAAACTTATTCGGGGCGACTTTGTAACGTTGAATAACGTCCCGTAAAAGCAAATTAAGTTTGAGAATGACGGCACTGTCAGCATACACTTTTTGTCCCATTGATGCAGCTACTGTTAAGATGCCATTTGCATAAGCTATGTGCGGCAACATTGATTCTACGTAGATGTTTTCAGCCATACCACCAAATCCGTCAAGTAAAACCAACACTCCACTGATGCTGCTTGCCGGCGGTTTCACAGCTAAATAATAGCCGGCTGTAGTGTCCTTTGGGTTCAATACGATTTTCTCGTAGTTCTGGCCAATGACAGTGTTGCAAATTAAAAGTGTGAGACAACAATAAATGAAAAAGTATTTCATTATGACTGAATGTTCTAAATGACGCACAACAACAGGTATAGTTGCAGGTGGGATATTTGCTGCTTGTCCAGCCCGGCCGTAAAACAAAATAAAGTAACGGAATTTATTTGAAACGAAATGGAAATTGGTTAACGATCCTGATGCTTTAGCTTCGTACAGCCGCTTGTTTGAGACAAGGAAGCGGGCAATTTGCCTCTTAATGGATTGAATGAACTCCACATAGTTTTTGCCAATTTTCATCTTTCCTATTTTTATCCAATTTGATTATAAAAACAAAAGACCTAAAGCATTGATGCTAAGCAACAATGCTTGCCAATCGCTTTAGGTCCATTAAAAATAAGTTCGAAATTTGTACAGGGAGGACGACAAAGTTGATTTCTTTCAAAATCGAAAGCCCGTAAAACTCAGTGTTTACGGGCTTTTTTGGTTTTACCCATTAATTAATATCAAATTATATCCAATAAAGCGTTGGCATTCTTTTATACGTAATTGATACATATCATCACTTTCATAGCGGGACGTTTTTAGGTATATATACAATCAGAAACAGGCAGGCACCTAATGAAATTATGTAAGTCATCTGTAAAAACCTGGTATAAGTAATGGAAAAAATAATTTTATACGATGATAAAAGGAAGAGCCTATCAGTACCAATAATCCTCACAATATGAAGCCAATCATCACGATTGAATATTGCCCTAAATGCCAATGGCTGCTTAGGGCAGCTTACATGGCGCAGGAGTTATTGACTACTTTTGCTGAGGAAGTTGGCGCCGTAACCCTTAAACCCAGCGAGACAAGCGGACACTACACAATAACTGTAGAGAAGAAAAAAATTTTTGACAGGAAAGAGCGTGGTGGGTTTGCAGATATAAAAATGATAAAACAACTGGTAAGGGATGTAGTAAAGCCTGGGAAAAATTTGGGTCATACAGACAAACCTGTTTAACATTAAACATAAATATGACCGGTATTGTTCTTTGTGGTGGACAAAGTTTAAGGATGGGCAGTGATAAAGGTTTGTTGGTACATGAGGCTAAAACCTGGGCCCAGACTGCATTTGAAAAGCTAAGCTCGTTGAAGATCGAAACAAGGTTTTCGGTTAATCAGCAACAGTTAATAGATTACGCAAAAGTATTTGCAACAGAAGAACAGGTTGCACATCATCCCACTCTTTCCATACATGGGCCGCTGCTGGGGGTACTTTCTTCTGCCATGCAATACAAGGGGAAAGATCTTTTTGTACTTGCCTGCGATTTACCTTTAATGGAAATTTCAACCTTAAGGGAACTTTACGCTCACTATCAGAATGAACATGATTATGAGGCCTACATCTATATAAATGATGGCGAAGCAGAGCCATTGTGTGGCATTTACACCGCCAAAGGATTGGAAAAGATTATAGCTTTAAATAACGAAGGCAAATTGGTAAAGCACAGTATGAAATTTGTTTTAAGCCAGTTGGATGTTTATAAAATTCCTTTAACGAAACATCAAAAACAACAGTTCAGGAATTTTAATGCCCATGCTGAATTAAACGGTTTGTAAACCCAACAGCGATTTTGGAATTTTATTAAATTTTTCCTTAGCGGTTTCGCAGATAGAGCATTTGTAGTTTTCCGGTAAATTTTTAAAGAGAGTACCCGCCGCAATGTTATTTTCAGCCTCCCCCTCTCTTTCGTCATATACCGAAAAACAATCCGGGCATTGGTATAAATAAATCTCTTGTGCTTTTTCTTGTTTTTCATGCTTTGGCACATCCATCGGGGTATGGCTTTCATTCGCACTTCTTCTATAATTAGAAAATTTAATAGTGGCCCGGCGCAATTGTTCGGGCAATAAAATGAGTTGGTTGCCTTTGCTGAAAATTTCGCCGGTACGCTCATTTGGGTTAAAATCTTTGGCGCATAAAATATCATATACCCTAAATGATTTGATCCCCAAAAAATTGATCAAATATCTTCTTCTAATTAATATGCTACTGAAAACCTCACTCTTTTTTCTTGTCTTAATACCGAAGCAAATGCCAAAGGTGCGGGTGTCTTCAAGGCTCAAATGTTTTACGAGGTAATTTTTTAAGGCCAGCCCTTCTACACAATTATCTTCTACCTGAAAGTTGAGTTCGTTGGCAGCGTGCCGCATGTTATCTTAAATTCTTCTAATAATACATTCCATTTGCCTTATCTTTTTCATCAATACCTTTTATGATTATGGTTTTGCAGGAAGTGCTGCAAAGCTGTCCCAGCTTGGTCTCCAGGCAAAGCAGGCAAATCTTTTTTAAAAATTCTATATTGAATAGTTCATCCCGACGGTAAATGCCAAGCCAGTATTTATTGTTGTAGCGGTTGAGCCCTTCGTAATAAGGAAGATTGAACCCGCTTAATTCCACCGGGTTTTCAGAAGGCTTAATAATAAGATTATCGGTATCTAAAAGTTGAAACAAAGCAGCGCCGGCAATAGCGGCATTATCGGTGTATTTTGGGAGGTTGGCTTTATGAGGCGCTCAATAGCTTTAGTTACTTTGGCTACATCGTTGGTGTAGCACAACTGTTTTCATTCGTATGTAATATTTGTTTTTGGAAAGCGAATAATAAGATGCCAATAATGCTCTGAAGTAGCTGAAGCGATCCAGTTGATTTTATCCGTAAGCATTGGGGTGAAACTCTGGTTTCTATCGCAGATGTTCACTTTTAATGTGGGCTTAAAATCTATTTCGTCCAGTATGTCTTTATAAACGCCTTCGCTCAGCCAGGTATGGTGTATAAAAATATCTTCAGCAGGGTACGAACTGCAGATATTGGGGAATACAGCACTATCAACTTCAAAATCAATTTGTAATTCATTTAGCGCCAGTGGAAAAAGGTAAGGCTGTCCGATTCAATGTCAATGAGTAATTGCTGCCTTAAACCAAAGCGTACATAACGAATGCCCGACTTACCTGCCGCCAGTAAAATATTATACAAATCGCCGGGAGAAATAATGCCGCCAGAAAAGTTTATCCTTATTGTATTGATCATTACAAGTTATTTATTGCGATACAAGGCCAAACTCAGCCAATGCCTTTGGTAAGTTTTTGTTTTCATGTTGCGACCTACACAATTTGTATAAAGCAAAGCGTGGTAATTCGCCCAGAGCTTTCCATTGCGTTAGCGTAATTGATAAGAGACATCTTTTTTAAAGCCCAATATCATGGCATGAGTAATCCGGCCATCATTATGGTGGGCGAAGTAGTAAGCCTGCACCCCTCGTTACTGAAAAGTACACAGCAGCAGCCTGCTAAACATAATATTTTATCTATCCTTCCTGAGCTGATTTTAAGAATTGCAGGTAATGGTGACATTGTCGGGCACCGGGGATTAGGAGATGATTCTATTTATCCGGTATCCGGAACCACGCTTGCTGCCACAAATGTTTGCTTTGTTGATCTTCAGTGTTTTAATGATATACTAAAAGCCAATACTGAGTTTCTTTACAAGCTACTGATGTTTTTTGCGGCTGAATTAAAAGAATCAGAAAACAGGATGCGTAATCTTGCACACATGACGGTAAAGGGTCGTGTCTCCAATGCTATTCTCTTTCTCCATCAAAATTCGGGAGCAGTCCGGCGGGGCATCTCGCTATTGCATTAAGCAGGCTGGATTTTGCTTCATACATAGGCGCCACCTATGAAACTATTTTTCGTATGCTAAATGAATTGGCTGAAGAACACGCTATACGAATAGAAGGGAAAGATATTACTATTGTATCCGAACAGTTATTGATAAAACACAAAAAAAGTTGATCTTATCGCTCTATTCTTACTTTAATAATTACCGGATTTTATTTTTATGCAATAAGGCGATTCTCATCGCTTGCAGAACCGCCTTATTAAATTAGTTATCAATTTGAAATCTTATTTTTCTACAATCATTTTTTTACTTTCAATGGCTGTGCCATCTACAATTAAAGAATAAAAATAAACCCCTGGAGTTAGGGCAGAAGTTTCGATTATTACAGCACCCTTACCATAATTACTTAATGCAACTTGTTTAATTTTTTTACCATTCATATCGGTAACAATAAGATACGCTTTAACTGTGCCTGCAGGTACAAAATATCCAATGCTGGTGTGGTTTTTCAGCGGCGGATTGGGTATGTTCTGTGCCAGGTAAGCATTGGTAAGTTTTGCTGAAGACTGCGACCTTATTGAAAGCAGTTGTTCAATTTTATCAATACGTGTTTTTAATATTTCATTTTCTGATTTCAATACTTCATTTTCTGCCGATAACTCCTGCACTGCTTTTACTAAAGGCACTACAAATTGAGAATAGCGAAGGCCATATAAATCTTTATCGTTTTTCGCTGCATCTACACCGCTGAAATCATAGTTCAATTCTTTGGCTGCTTTTTCCACTTCCTGTGCAACTAAGCCTGTATAAACTATTTGTTCCTTTGCTTTTCGTGCAGTTAAAACTTCCTTGTCAGTCTCGCTAATTTTCCTGTTCTTCTCTTTGCCTGTCTGTGTCTGCATAATCCTGTCTGCTGCATCCAGGTTGAGGTTGTAGGTAACAGGTTTAAGCTTGTTAATAAATTCAAGACCGGGGACATTCTGCTTAATATTTTTCTTTATCCTTCCGTCTGAAATATTGCTCCAGTCAGTGTAACCGCCAATTGAGGTAACGCTGCCATCGCCAATGCGTACCTGATTGCTTGCAGTTACTATTACAAAAGCACCTATAGCTGTAGTATTAAATAAGTTTGTTGCATTAGGGCTAGCCTCAATTCCAATGGCGGTGTTGTTTGATCCCTCAATATTATTGTATAATGATACATCACCCATGGCGGTATTCCCATGTCCTGTTGTATTATGGTTTAGGGAATTTTCTCCAAAAGCAGCATTGAATATTCCATGGGTATTAGAAGCCATTGCTGAATAACCAGATGCCGTATTGGAGTGTCCATCAATGTTATTAAACAATGCATAGGAGCCCAAAGCAACATTGTACGAACTAACGGTGTTATGATTAAGAGAAGCGTAGCCTGCACTTAAATTATATATGCCTGAGGTATTACTATAAGATGATAATATTCCATTAGCAGTGTTGTATGATCCTGTAGTATTTGAAAGAAGTGCCTGGGTTCCATAGGCTGAATTAAAATTTCCGGTGGTATTAGAACTAAGCGCCTGGTAGCCGCTGGCAGTATTTTGATTCCCCGTTGTATTTGAATTAAGAGCCTGGTAGCCATAGGCGGAATTATAACTTCCGGCTGTATTTGAATAAAGGGATATAACGCCGGTACTGGTATTGCTAACTCCGACGGAATTAGAATATAGGGCTGCATTCCCAATTGCGGTATTATTAGATCCAACGGTATTATTTAAAAGAGCATACACGCCATTAGCGGTATTACCAGTTCCCGTAATGTTGGAATACAGGGCTTGAAATCCATTAGCGTTATTATGAAATCCTTCTGTGTTGGAATAAAGTGCTGCAACGCCATTTGCAGTATTTCCAAAACCTGTTGTGTTGGAAAATAAAGCATCCGATCCTACTGCAACGTTTTGATATCCTGAGGTAATAGATTTTAACGTGCTGGAACCTAAACCCGTATTTTCATTACCTGTAACAGCAGGTGCGCCGGATGATGCACCCACAAAAGTATTATTTGTTCCGGGGTTAGTTATAAAACGACTGCCATCAAAGAATATACCTCCACTCAAATAAACGTTTTTCCATTTTTTTGTTGATGAGCCAAGATTTTTTGCAGCATTTGTACCTGGAAGCAAGCTAACATTAACCGACGTTGGGGCGATAAGATTAGAAAGAGATTTGTTTGCAAAACCGTGTTTTGAAGGATTACCAGGCTTTGCTTCCGGAAATGTATATTGTGCTTCGCAATAAAACTGTAAGGCAACGAGAGCGGCAATTGTTGAGATAATTTTTTTCATGATCTTTAAATTGAAGCGTAATAAAAAATTGTTTACTGTTCTTTAGTATGGTATGTCCGTAAATTCAGATCATTGTCAATCCTCTGCCGGTGTTAAAAAAGAGGTGGCATTATAGACCACCTCTTTACACAAACATTATTTATTAATTTACTCCAGATTGTTTAATTAGTTTCACTGTCATTCTCTCACTTCCCTGCACAATTTGCGCAAAGTAAACACCCGGCCTGTATAAGCTTCCGATTTGTAGTGTTCCATTAGCTGGTAAAACTTTTCTTGTTTCAATTATTCTGGCGGCATCATCCATTACATTAATAGTAAGTGGCTGGTTAGAATTACTATGTGTTATTAATGTAAAATAATTATAAGTAGGGTTTGGATGAATAGATACGGTGAGCTTACTTATATGAGATTGTTCTTTGATTGGTACTTTACTATTGCGTTCCTTAACAATGGCAGTATTCACCGGCCTCGTACCATCCAATATAGTTACTATACCAATACCTTTAATTATAGAGTATAAAGTGGAAGGTCTTTTTTTGCCGATAACAACAGTAAAATATTCTGTAGATTCATTTATAGCATCTTTATCAACACTTACAGTTATCAATGCTGTTTGAATACCTGCGGGAATGGTTACACTTCCTGTTGTTATCGTATAGTCTTTAGGTGTTCTGGATTTTTTCTTACCGCCTTTAGCTGTAGAATCAACTGTTGTAAAATTAAGAACAACATTAGATGAAAGTGGTGCAGATAATTGAAGAAGAAGAGCAGCTAAACCATCAGATTCATAAATTGTTACATCACTTATGGTAATTGTAGCAGGGCAAGTTTGACAACCATTATCAATATATGAAATTACTACCAAACCAGGATTACCTTGAAAACCTATCTGGCCACCATACCCGGCTGAACCATTATAATCAGCATCAGATATATTGCCTGGAACATCATTATTTCCAGCTATAGTCGATCCTGAAAGTGGTACTAAGCTTGATCCGCCCCCACCGGCACCATCTCCTAAATCAGTGCCACTTCCACCGCCATAAT
>JANLXV010000499.1:0-7219 GCA_031365305.1 Chitinophagaceae bacterium | reverse complement strand
ACTCAATTTAAATCAATCAATCAAGTCAACTTTTAACTTGTTGAAATTAACATTTGGTATAGTACCGATTGTTGCGGGGTTGACAAATTCACCAATTTACTTACGCATTGGGAAAACTACATTCATCCTGGTATTGCGGGTATGCTGCCTTTTGCACCTCATACATTTATGATGATTGTTGGTGTAATTGAAATTATTGCAGGCGTAATTGTATTGGCAAAACCTGCAATTGGCGGATACATAGTTGCTGCCTGGTTAACGCTAATTGCGCTTACATTATTAGCCAGCGGTAATTATCTTGATGTAGCTGTACGTGACCTTGTAATGGGAACAGGTGCATTTTCATTGGCCCGGATTGCAAAAATTGTAAGATGATAATACATAAAATAAAAATTGCGGATGAAAGCTTTTGAGCAATATGCTGATATAGAAATTATACAAAAAATATTGCAGGGAGAAGTTGCTTTATTTGAAATTCTAATCAGAAGAAACAATTCATTTTTATACAAAACAGGGAGGTCATACAATTACAATCATGAGGATACGCAAGACCTGATGCAGGATACTTACATAGATGCCTATACACATTTGGCAAAATTTGAAAACCGCTCATCTTTTAAAACATGGATAATAAAAATAATGTTGAATAACTGTTTTAAAAAGCAACAAAAATTCAGTTTTAAAAATGAAGTGTCAAATAACATTAGCGATAAATCAATACCCATGTTTCAGAACCGGCAGTATACGGACATTAACAAAACAGTAGTGAACAGGGAGCTAATTTTAATTATTGAAAACGCTTTGCAACAGGTGCCATTAGATTACAGAATGGTTTTTTCTTTAAGAGAAATGAATGGCCTGAATGTATCAGAAACTGCGGAGGCGCTAAGCATAAGCGAAGCAAACGTAAAAGTTCGCCTTAACCGTGCCAAAACAATGTTGAGAAAAGAAATAGAAAAAACCTATACCGCAGAAGATATTTTTGAATTTAACCTTGTGTACTGCGATGCCATGACGACAAATGTTATGAATAAACTTAAAAGCATGAATAAGTAAACAGAAGCTTAGTAACATCATGCATAATGGTCGAGCTACTTTGCTCAACTATTATACATACAATCCGGAAGATGATTTAATAATAGATGACGATTTAAAAATTAATTGAATGGCACTCTTTTTAAAATGTATAAATGCTATAATTCCTTACAAAAATTGCGTAAACCCTTTTCAGAAAAACACGTATACTATTAACATTACTTAAACCTTATTAAAATGAAAAAGCCTTCAGTACTTCTTATTTTATTGGGCATCATTTTTTTTGCAATTGTGTCTATATCTCTTATCCAATGCACCAATGGTTCAACAGCTCAAACATCAGCCACTAACAAAGAGAGTGACGACCCGGTTTCAGATAACGCCAAACAAATGCTTGCAGAAGGAAAGCAAACATTTCGTTTTGAAACTTTTGGAGACGAAACTTATTGGACAGATGCACTGCAATTAAACAAAGCTATTGCCGGCGAAAAAAATGGAGGCGTTGGTGCAGGGCTATCGCCCAAAGCCGCACTGGCAGCAGGTTTAAAAGTAGATATGGAAGTTATTCCTGCTGACGTAGCAGCGGCAATTAAAGCCGGTAAAGTAAATTTAGACGACCCTGCCATCACCCTCACACTTTTGCAACTGAATGCAGTAGTAGGCGTAAAAGGAACTTTTGATGACAAGAAAAATTTGCTATCTGTTGGCCTTACCTGTGCCTCCTGTCACTCAACAGTTGATGATGCATTTGCGCCGGGCATTGGCCGCCGCCTGGATGGCTGGGCAAACCGTGATTTAAATGTGGGAGCAATTGTATCAATGGCGCCAAATTTAAAACCACTTACAGATGCGCTTGGGGTGGATGCAGCTACAGTTAAAAAAGTTTTGGCAAGCTGGGGGCCGGGTAAGTTTGATGCGTTGTTAAATTTAGATGGCAAAGCATTTCGTCCCGATGGAAAATCAGCAGCAACATTAATACCGGAAGCATTCGGCCATGCAGGGCATACGCTGCATACATGGACAGGCGGCTGGGGCGACGTAACTTACTGGAATGCATACGTAGCTAATCTTGAATTGGCAGGTAACGGAACTTTTTTTGATGAGCGTTTAAAAAATGCTGTAAAATATCCGGTAGCGGCAAAAACAGGTGCAGGAAACAAACGAAATAACCCGGATATGGTGACAGGTAAATTAGCAGCATTACAATTTTATCAATTAGCAATACCAACGCCCAAAGCGCCGGATAGCATTTATAATAAAGAAGCGGCACAGCGTGGCATGCTGGTATTTAATAATAAAGCAAAATGCGCAGGTTGTCATGTTCCGCCTTTGTTTACTGAACCCGGATGGAACACACACAAAGCTTCAGATATTGGTATTGACGATTTTCAATCTAACCGTTCACCTGATAATACCTATGTTACACAGGGCTTAAAGGGATTGTGGACACACACAAAAGGTGGCTTTTATCATGATGGGAGATTTGCAACATTAATGGATGTTGTAAATCACTATAATGCTTTCAAAAAACTCACCTTAACTGATGCTGAGAAAAAAGATTTGGTTGAATACCTTAAATCTTTGTAGGCTCTTTTCATGGCAGGCATAAAAAAATCAGCGCCATTTTCATGATGCTGATCTCTAAAAAACAATTATATATATTAACTCAACATTTTGCTGAGGTAAGCATAGCTGGAGGTAATACTTTCCAAAGGATCTTTGGGCATATCATGCTCAACAAAACAATGCTTCATACCGGCAAGGGAGGCATTCTCAAAAATTCTTTTATAATCAATAGTACCGGTGCCTACAGGTAAAATATTTTCACGTGAGGCATCCAAATCTTTTACATGCCACAACGGAAATCTTCCGGGGTTTTGTTTAAACAATTCAACAGGGTCTTTACCCCCTTTTGTTGCCCAGGCAAGGTCAAGTTCCATCTTTACTTTATCTGCATCAAGCTCTTTTAAAAATAATTCATAAGGTACTACGCCCTCAATAGTATGAAATTCTGCATCATGATTATGATACGCAAAGTTGATACCGGCTTTATCACAGGCTTCGCCGGTTTTGTTTAAAATTTTTATAGAGCTTTTAATGTCGGCCAGCGTATTAATCGGTATGTTGGCGCAAACCAGGTAAGGCACGCCACCTTCTGCAACACTCTCTACCAGTTCCTGCATATTATCCTGCAGGTTTTTCATAGGTGGTATTACCATTGGCTTACCATCAGGCGTGGTGGGCATTTTAGCGCCCGGCGGCATTTTAAATGGCGCTCCTAAAACGTGATGGCTTTGCCAGGAGAGACCAAGATCTTTCAGCATTTCGGAGAATTCTTTTGGCTGCATACCATAGTAGCCACCTTTTTTACTAAAGGCCGATTCTATGTCTTTATAACCAACGGCGGCTATTTTTTGCAGCGTGCCTTTTACATCATCATCAATTACGTTAAAAAATGTAAAAAGCTGAACACCCAGAGGCTTTACTACAGCAGGCGATAAACAGGCTGCGGCATTTTTAGAAAGAAACATAGAACCCAATGCAAGCGCCCCGGTTTGTTGTAAAAAATGTCTTCTTTTAAGCATGATCGTTGTATTATTTTAAATGATGAAGATAGAATGATGAATTATAAATCATTAAGGGTTTGAAGTTTTTACTTTTTACTTTTCAACTTTTTACTTTTTACTTTTTACTTTTTATTTAAGACTTTACTGCTGCATGCCTTCTGTAGCGCCTGATGTATTGGCATTGGTTTTCCTTTTAAAAAGATTCATATCAAGCTTACCAAACTTGTAGGCGAAATTTAACCTGAACATTTGTGGATCACGGATACGATCATACGTCTGTACAAAAAATTCACTTTCAGAATATTGTATTGTTCTGCGTGACCTGAAAATATCGCTTACGTTCAATGTTATTGATGCTGCATCGTTTTTCATAAAAGTTTTCTTTACAGCAAGGTCTACGCCATAAAACGATTTGATGTATCCCTGCGAAGCGCTCTGCGCCTGCCCGAAGCCACCAGGGCCACCAAAGCCGCCACCACCCTGCCTTACGGGAAGATTTGTTTTAGACTGATAGGTGGCTGATAACTGCGTTGAAAATTTAGCAGGCAGTTTGAAATTACTATTAAATTTTCCGAACCAGCTCCATAAAGCATCTGCTGACGTGCCTGTAACATTATCCGTATTTACTTTAGAGTTATACACGTTAATGTTGGTCGAAAAATCGAGCCATTTATTGGGATACACCTGTGAGGTAAGTTCACCACCGGCGGAGTAACTTGTTTTGGCATTGATATAGGTATTAATCAATAGATCGCTGCCCGGTATTTTGGTAAGATATCTCGTAATAAGATCAGTGGTATTTTTATAATACAAAGATGCCAAAATAGAGTTCCTGTTTTTTAAAGTTTTAAGATAGGAAAGTTCAAAAGATTGAGTGAACTCCGGCACCAACCCAGGATTGCCCTGTGTAATATTTAACCGGTCAGTAGAGTCAGTGAAGGGAATAAGTTGAAAAAAGTTGGGCCTGTTAATGCGCCTGCTATAGCTAAGCTGCAGCTCATCTTTATCGGTAATTTTTTGGCTTAGGAAAACAGACGGAAAAAGACTAATAGGATACTTGTTGCCAAAAGATTGATTGGTTTTTACAAGCGTGCCGGTATATTCGGAGCTTTCTGCACGCAGACCCACTTTATAGCTAAACGTTTTGATGGCACTGGAAAATGTTGTGTATGCTGCGTAAACCTTGTCGGTGTTTTTGTAATTATCGCTTGCAGAAGAACTTAACACGTAGCTATTGGAATTATAATCAAAATAATAATTGTAGTTGTTGCTTACTATCGAACGAACAGCAACCCTGGCGCCTGCTTCAACCTTAGTTTTGGCATTCAGCGGCTTTACATAGTCCGTTTGCACCGTAAAATTTTTGTTAGTACCGTTGCCCTGTATTTGCTGCAGATCGCTATTGCGAACGGTACTTTGGTAATTGGTAGTATACAGGGATGAATTATTATTTTTTCCGGAAAAATAGTTTAGATCAGCTGTTAATTCTTCGCCTTCCTTTGGAAAAATATGTTTGAAACCGCCCACCAAACCATAGGCATTAAATTCTCTTTTGCCAGAGGTGGTGCGGTTACTGGCTGACGATATTTTACCCGTGTTATACAAACTGTCTGTGCTGGTTGTTAAAAGATCGTTGGGTTTAAATTCACCATGTACCCTTACACCTGAAAGCGAAAGCGTGGTGCGGTTTGTAGCGAAATAGTCAATCCCCAGTTTGCCGAAAATAAATGCGCCGTTTGTTTTACCATAAATACTCTGCAAGGTATGTGTCTGCGGCGTATCTGTAATATTCGTACGGTCAGTAATACCGGTAGACCTGCCCCGGTTCTGGTTTAAATTGCCGCTGGCAGAAACATTAAATTTATTTTGGCGAAGATTGATATCTCCACCGGCATTTATACCGCCCCGCTTGTCAACACCGGCACGTAAATTTCCATTATAACCCGTTTTTTTATTCTTCTTAAGCACAATGTTCAGTACACCAGCGCCACCACCAGATGCATCATATTTTGCAGAAGGATTAGTGATCACCTCCACACTCTCAATAGCGTCTGCGGGTATCTGGTCTAACGATAAAGTTGTTGGCCGGCCATCAACAAAAATTTGTGGCGGGCTGTTACGCATAGTTACATTACCGTCAATATCAACGTTTACAGATGGCACGTTCTTCATAACATCTACAGCCGTTCCACCGGCGCTCACAATATTCTTGTCTACGTTAAATACCTTTTTTTCTCCATCAAATTTTACCAATGGTTTTGAAGCTGTTACGCTTACAGACTGCAACTGCGTAACATCTGTTTTTAACTTTATGGAACCAAGATCTTTATCGAAAGACGGCATGCCGCCACCGCCCGGCATTGATGGCGGCGCTGTGCCGGATTGTGTTGCCTGTCCTGCCTCCGGCTTCTTCATAAAGGATACTTTTTGATCAACGGCAGCAAAGCCGCTGGCTGAAATTTTTAAGGTAAGCTGGCCAAATACCGGTAACCCGTCAATAGAAAAGTCACCATTGTTGGCAGAGGTTCCGCCTTTCACCAGTACTTCTTTCATTTTTTTAGTTACCGTATCCATTTTGCCCTGTAGTACGATGATAGATGCATTACTTACCGGCTTACCATCACTATCGGTGAGCTTACCATAAATATGGCCTATTGCAGGCATGTTACCACCAGGCTTTGCACCCGCAGGTATTTGAGCATACGTACCAATTGCTGTAAGAAATACAACGGCTGCAAGAATAAATTTTTTCATGATTATTAATTATGCAGCAAAAATATAAGTGTGTTGTAAAGGAATTACTACAAATGAGATAAGAGGGTGTTTTTCTGCGACGAAAGGGAGGGGTAAGATGGGAGGAGTGAGGTTTGAGGTGGGAGGAGTGAGGTATTAGGTATCAGGTGGGAGGTGGGAGGAGCGAAGTATCGGGTTTGAGGTGTGAGGAGTGAGGTATGAGGTATTAGGTGTGAGTTGTGAGGTTTCAGGCATTAGGTTTGAGGTGCGGGTTTCTTACCAAAAAAAACTTTTCTATAGTTTGTAGCGAGGGGATGTTTGGATAAGATTGGCGGGAAAAGAACATGCTTTTCAGCTATAGCCTTGTCAAAAGAATTTTCATCAACAGTCTCTACCTCAAAGCCGCAATTTTGCAGCATATTTACAAAATCACTTCCATATATTCTTAAATGATCTGCCTGCCCGAAAATCTTTTCACGTTCCCTGGGTGATGTTATTGAATAGTCTTCAAAAGTCTTCTCCAAATGATCTTTTTGAGGTACTGTAAAAATGCAATGGCCGCCTTTTCTTAATACCCTGTATACTTCTTTTATCCCATTGATATGGTTAAGTACATGCTCCAGCACGTCACAGGCAATAACACTGTCAAAACTATCGCTCTCTATCTGTTGCATGTTAGAGATATCAATATTATAATCAAGGTTATCATACGCATAGCCTTCAGTTAAAAAATCTGCTGATTTGTACACATTGGCATTTGACCGGAATACTTTTCCCAGCGATTTTTCAGGCGCAAAATGAAGCACTTTTTTATTCTTAATTAGTTTATCAAAAGAAAGATGGTCAAGGAAAGTTAAGGCCGCAAATATCAGTCTTTGTCTTAC
>JANLXV010000459.1:0-2632 GCA_031365305.1 Chitinophagaceae bacterium | reverse complement strand
CAATAAATCCTTCACAATTACCATGTGAAGGCAATCCGTTAAAATTGCATGGACAGCCGTATTCGCAATTGCAGCTTTGTAATGATTCAGTTTCCATGCGCCATTGGGGAGATGTGTTGTTTGGCATAACGCTGATTTTATGGGGTGATGGTAGGTTTCTCTAAACTAATGAACATTCGCCTAAAATGCAAGCGCCTGCGGGCAGCTTTTTTTATCAACTCATACCCAAAAGAGACGGCATGGTTTTCTTTTGCTTGCTCCCGGTGAACATATATACTTTTTAATTTTATCACCCATGTTAACAACTGCACTAAACACTACGTCGTAAACGGCACCGTTGATCTTACAATTTTCAATTCGCCTTTCTGATAACCTAATGCTGCCGATAGTAAATGAAGTGATCGTTCGGTGGTATGGGTGCTGAGGGTTGGACCGTAGCAGATCAATTCAATAGGTAAAATACCATCTGCAAAATTTTTCGATGCTTTGAATTCTACTTCCGTAAATGGAATAACACAGCCACCCGAAACCCGAAACGATGGCTTAACTACTTCTTCACCGCCCCTGCGGCCAAATTGTATTATCCGCCATTCCTGTTCCTCCTGGTAGGCAGGGTCTTTAAAACAGTTAAGAAATTCCGAAAGAAAATAACCGTATTGCCCATAAAGTTGTGCATAAAGCTGATCCCTTGTTTTTGTGGTGCGTAGCCTGTTAGATAATCGTGTGGATGCCGATATTTCCTGCAGCCATGTAGTGATGATATGCTCCTGTATCTTTCTGTCGTAAATCACCTTCCGAAGAATAGGCCGTGGCCTACCGGACCATCCGACGTCAGGATAACCAAGCTGACTGGCTTTAAAACCAATTGCATATCCGCCGCCGATAGCGCCATATCCACGCCATTGGCTCAACAAGTCTCCGTTCATACAAAAGCATGCAATATATACTTTGGCATTTTGGTCATATTCCTCCAGGAACTGGCTCAGTATTTTATTGAGGAAATCCTTTTTATTGTTAGGGGTCCTGGCTATCATGACTGCCCTGATAAGATCAATGGCATAGGCAATCTCTGTAGGATCGTTCATGAAACGGCTGTTTGTGGCCCAGATATGTTTTGATTGCATAAGCCCGTTCAGGCCCTGGGCATTAGTATAGTGAAACAAAAGCTGTGGACGCTTACGATGCAAAGTGGCCCATTGTTCATTAAGATTCGCTTTACGGACGCTCCTGGTTTTGGCGCTTTTATTCATTAGATAAGTATGAGGTTTTTTTAGTTGCCCCGATGAATTATTTATAACAAACGTAAATATAACAGGCAAAAAATAAATTGGCAAATCAGCAGATATAAACTGACTTCCCCCAGCTATCCTGAGAATGATTAAATAAAAAAATACTGCTGTCCTGAGTTTGTAACTCAGGACTTATACGGTTTTTTTATCAAAAAGGTTCATGAGTAAAGGAGGCTATAAAATAATAAACCAGGGAGGGCTATACTATGTAAGTTTTGCCACTGTAGCATGGGTGGACCTGCCTGCCGGCAGACAAGTGTTTTTACAAGAAAAGATTACAGAGATATAGTAACAGAAAGTTTGCAACATTGCCAAAATGAAAAGGGACTGGTAATTTATGGATGTCCAAAGGACTCCTGTGGAGGTGCATCATGAGTAACCATGCACATTTAATAATTTCAGCAAACGAAAATAATGTAAGTGATATATTGGGAGATTTTAAAAAATTTACCAGTAAAAAAATAATAAAAACTATAAAAGACCATCCGGGAGAAAGCCGTAGAGATTGGATGCTTAAAATATTTAAAGATGCAGGAGAAAAAAACAGCAGGAATTCAGATTATCAATTTAGGCAACAGGATAATCAACCCAAAATAATATACACGCCAACCTTTGCCGCACAAAAATTAGAATACATTCATAACAACCCGGTTGATGCAGGAATCGTAGAAAAGGCAGAAAAATATATTTACGGCAGTGCAAGAGATTATTATTATGGCAAGCAGTGCGGGTTAATCAGGATTGAATTTATATTATAAATTTCTTTGTAAGTCCTGAGTTACAAACTCAGGACAGCAGCTGAGGGGGTTATGGCGGCCTGTGCCGTTACGGCTTTTATCATTTCTATGGTTGGCAATAAAGTGATCCGTTATAAAGCCGATGAAAGAGATGTTGATGAAGAAACAGCTGAAATGCTGGAGACTTTGTAGCTTAGAAGACTTACTTATCTTAAAATATCGATATGAACTTATTTAATAAACTTTTTATTAAAAAAGAAGCGACTATAAATTCGTATGCAGATTTTTGGGCGTGGTTTCAGCAACATCAAAATAGATTTTTCAACATAGTGAATGATCAGAAAAACATTGAAAGGGATTTTTTTGATATTATATCTCCCAAACTCGACCAGGTTCACGAAGGCATATACTATTTAACCGGCATGTTTGATACAACTACAGCAGAGCTTATATTATCAGCAGAGGGGGTCGTAAAAAATATTGTGTTCGTTGAAGAACTTGTTGCCGCAGCACCCGCAATCAAAGGCTGGAGATTTATAGCATCGAAGCCGGCCTTAGATATCGCAGATGTTTCTATTAACATGCCGGTTAAATAGTATATGCCTT
>JANLXV010000416.1:0-4794 GCA_031365305.1 Chitinophagaceae bacterium | reverse complement strand
CATTTTCGCTGTGGAACGCCACAGCATAGGCCTCCGGCTTGATGGTGATATAGGCCAGGCCAGATGGATTTGCTGCAATAGTATATTCATCATCTTTTAAAGCAATCAATGCAAGCCACGGCCTTAACTTACTGTTTGCAGCAACATTAACCGGTGCAGCAGGGGTATATCTCCACAAAAAATCTTCTTCATAAAATTCTATATAAGCCATGCCGTTGGCTTCAAAATTTGTTATGCCATTACGTGGCTGTGTACGTACAATGGCTGCCGATTTAAATCCCGTTACATCACCGGGGCCAACCATCGTTAAGGTTTTGCTGATTGATGACATGTTTTCAACGTCATCAACATTTTTATGCTTAAGATCGAGCCTGGCAATTAATTGGGCTCTCTCTATAGCTGCGCCATTAGAGGTGCCAAGCGTATCAGCCTCACTTATTCTTACAGCGAGACCCTGCCTTGCCCAGGGCAAAAACGAGTATGTAGGTAAATCAGCCATATTATATTTTTTACTCTGCAGTATCTAAGTGATAGGCAGGTGTTATACTGATGTTTGATTTTAAAGAAGGGTCTGCCTGCAATATTTTATTGAGTGCAGATTGCGCCTCCGCCTGGCTGCCACCACTAAAGGCATCAGCAGCATGTTGTGCAAGTGTGCTGTTATTTACTATTACAAAAGTTTCATCGTGCATGGCAACGAAACCGCCATCTTTTTTAAATGCTTTGTCTTTATACTCCTGCGACAAGGCACATTTTGCAATGTCGCCGCCTTTGGTGAGCAGTTTAAATATGGCAAGATTGAAGGGCACAAAATCTATAATTGGGTTAGGGAAAGGATCAAAGTCGGAAATGGTGCAATCATAAGCCAACTCCCGGTTGATGCCATACACCGCAGCAAGATCATCATCTGCACCTTTTATACCACTGATCTCCTGTGAATATGAGCTTGATTTTAATTTTTCCTCATCACTCATTTTTTGAAAGGCCGCCGGGGCAAAGGCATCTCTTACTTCGCTGGTGGCAAGAGGTGAACCGCCGAGGTGTAAAGCATCAACATTTATTTGTTTAAGATCGAGCGGTATATTGTTACCGAACTTATTAATGTCAATATGCAGCGGCAATACGGTCTGGCTTATTTTGAGTCTTCCAAAAGTTTGCAGAACGATTTCCCCGGCTGCGGGTTTTAATTCTTTTAAAGACACAATATTGCTCCTGTTCTCCGGCACCTCAGCAATCCAGTTAGAGCCGAGTTCAAAGGCTTCAACAGCTTTAGGCAATACGGCAATGGTGGGCTCGCTGATTTCCTGTGCATCGCCCCAGGTAATATTAAAGCGGACTTTTATTGAAATAAATAAAATGGAGAATGAGGCAGTGCCTTTGGCATTCCAGGGTGCCGGGCCGGAAAGCAGAAAATCGAGATCAATAGAGAACAATGTACTGCTGCCACATTTTACCGCAAGGCCTGCACCAATATGCGCTTCAAAATGAAAGGGTGAAAACTGGAAGAGCACATCAAACAATAAAAAGCCTACCACACTAAATGAGGCCACTTTAAAGCTCAGATCTATCCTCGCCCCAAATTGAACTGTATTAGACGTTACCGCAAAATAACAGCTTAGTACAAGATTGGGGTTACCGCTGAAAATAGTTAACGATAATCTTTTTAGAGAAGGCACATTAAGGCTGGCAGGCGGTGTAAAGGAAGGATGAAAACCACCGACCGACAGGAGGAAGCCCGGGTTAGCTCCCCAGTTAAGGCGAAGCGCCATGTCACCTTCCAGCGTAAAAGTTAGTATGCGTGAGTTTACAATGCTGGCATCAAAAGAAATGTAGCCTTCATCAAAATCAATGATGCCCGCAAAATTTACCTGCAGTTTTAATATGGCCGCTTCTTCGGTTGGCAATACAATTTTAAGTATGCCTAAAATAGCAATGCGTACGGGGTTGGTAAATTCAATGATCAACCCAAATTCAATACTAACAAGTGTTGGCACTCCCCAAGTGATCTTAGCCATAAAGCCAATGAAGAACTGGTCTTTTTTTATGGGGAAGATTGCTTTGATCTGGGGTAAAAGTGTATTGATGTTGGCCACAACATCTTCCGGAAATAATATGGAATCGAGGGCATTATTTCTTACGCCATCTCTTAAGGCCGGTACATTTATGGTGCGGTTTATACCCAGCATGCCACCGAGGCCGCTAAGGAAGAAGCCCATGCTTAAAGCTATGCCCGGCGTAAACTGTACACTGAGTATGATCAGTAAAGAAAAGCCTTGAGTGCCATCAGGAAATTTTGTATTAATGATACCGATGGCTGCAATTTGTATGGTGTTTTTTATAGAAAGTTCGAGTGCGCCGGCATATTCGCCTTTATCAAAATCCAGCATTAAAAACCCACCACCTTTTACTATGCCGGCATCAATGGAAAGGCCAACACCTTTTGGAGGTCTAAAGCCTACGTCTAATTGTAATGGGCCGAGGTTGCCACCGCCGGCCGGAAATGAAAATATACTGTTAGCGCCAATCTCTTTCACACTAACGGTAATAGGGCCTAATTGCGCTTTAATATCTGCCGCCAGGCCAAGCGTTATTTTTGCATCTTTAGGTTGAATGATTATTGTTAATCCCTGAATTTCTACAGGGCCTATTTGTATGTGCGCCGGTAAACTAATTTCCAAACTGGAGCTACCGCTGAAGTATATTCCACTTGCTGAAGACCACCCTACTGTAATATCAAAATCAATACTTATAAGATCAGAAGGAAGAAGTGATTTTTGAAAGCCATCTGCAGCACCTGTTCCTATTTTTAAACTGGCTCCCTTGATCCCAATTTCAATTTTCAGCTCAGGCTTGTTTGAACTGACCTGTATTTTACTGCCTACAGAAATCTCTTTTATACTAAACTCAATCAAGTCAGCTATGCTGAATATTTTTATTTTTTCATCTTCTAAAGATCTCCGTTTTGCTTCTATAGAAGCATTTCCATTGATCTGCGTACCTGTACCAAAAATATCCGTCAATAATTTCAGGGTTTGCCCCGGCCTTAAAATCAGCCCAACGCCAACTACTAAATCCAGTTCACTTTTTAAAGTAAGTACCCAGCGGCCATACTTATCCAGCAGAATTTCTGCATCAAGCGTTCCTTCCACATACGGACATAAGGCCAAACCCGGCGCCTCGCCTGCATTTACCGGCGGAACAATGAGGAGTGTTGCCCCTATTTCAACTGTTGCGGCATTAATGTATTCACTATAAAAGGGAAATCTTAATTCATACCTGTCAGCTTCGCCTTCATCTGATACTATTGCCGGGCTGGAAAGATTAACGTCTTTTTCGAAAATGGGATACTCCAGTCGTGCAGGTAAGTTTAGCACCAAAGCTAAGTTGTACAAATTTTCGAGGAAAAGATTAAGCCGGGCATCTGCCGTGCCCCAGCCATAAGCTTCCTTAAATAATTCAGTGGGGTTGGTTAAAAGTTTGAGGAAACGATCATAATAAATGATCTTACGCTTATGTTTTGAAGTAAAGGTAGCAGTGTCCTCTTGTATGTTTTTTATTTCAAAAATTCCAAAGGCAATAAGGGCGTGATACACAGGGGGATAATGGCTGCAGAAATAATGATGGATAAGATAGTCTACCAGCCTTACAGGTAATTGCTCTACAATATTGGTTGCTGTTTTAAAAGCGCTGTTGAGTTTCGTTTCAATGGCATCGCCTGCCTGGTATATCTGTACAAAAAGCGGCACCAGCACCGCGAGGAGATCAGCAAATTTGGAAAGAATGCCCGTTGCACTTTCAGTATCAAAATCTATATCTAATACTATTTCAAGCTTATCAATAACTGCACTAAACTTTGCTCCTTCAATACCCAGGCTATCCAAACTATCAGGTACTTCCCAGCCAAGTTCTACAATAAAATTTTGCAGGGTTTCGGCGCTGGTTAAGGCATTAGATAACGGCATGATTGCGCCGGATAAAGCCAGCGCTATCGCTTCCGGAGTATGTATTAATTCGTTGGGCATCTAATTTAAATTTTTGCACGAAGCACAACAGCCTTATTCCTGTCTTTCACATCAAGGGGTAAACTCCACGTCCACCCGGCAATCATTTCCGACGTTATCTCTACATTTTGGATCTTCGAAATTTTCCCTTGTTTTTTCACAGGCGTTTTATCAGCTTTTAGTGCCGGTTCCCATAAAGGGAAATATCCAAATGTGGCATCATAGTCCACTTTATGAATTTGCATAGCCAATAGTTTTTTGGCAGGATCTGCAGCAATTGTCGCATCATCTTTTTCAGAGTCGTGAGCCCATCGCAGCCACCAGTCAGCCTTTTGAACACCCGGCCTAAACGGTGAGGCTGCGGGACTGTTACGTAATACAAGCGTTCCTCGTCCGCCAAAATTAATAGTGGTAGCGGCGCTTCCTGACTGTATGTGGCTTTCTACTTTTTTTCTTAGCTTTTCTACTTCACCATTAAATAAACCCACTACAATTTTTTTCATTGTTCCGAAAGTAAGGGGATGTGTACCGTGCCCCTGTAGCAGAAGTTTAGGGTAAACAGAAACCACAATTGCATTTTCGAGACGCCAAACGCCACCTACAGTGGCTTTATCATAAGCAGGGTGATTAAACACCAGAAGCTGGTCGCCGATTTGCACTTCCCCTACATTCACTTTTATATACTTAAAAAAAGTAGCATCCTTTTGTCCGGCTAAAAATTCTGATACATTATTGAGATAGAGCCAGGCTATTCTCATTTTGCCATTTACATTGTTGATATAACTTCCCAGCC
>JANLXV010000414.1:0-3533 GCA_031365305.1 Chitinophagaceae bacterium | reverse complement strand
AATGTGCCTGTCCCAGTCAGCCACCAGCCAATCAACAAGTCTTGATTTTAAATATGCCTTTTCATCAACATAAGATTTTTTGTCCGACTTCAACTTTTCCAGCATCCCGGCTGTTGTGATCGCTTTTTCCGGTTGCGGTTGAGTGTTTTCAAGGATGAATATCTTGTTTGCTATGGCTGAACTATACCCGCCAAAAGCGCTGTCATCCGGTACAAAATACAAATATTGCTCGCCTGACGGTACACCGGCTGCATGTGCAATACCTGGAACCGACAACCCAGCATAAGGATAAGAACCTGATACACCATCCTGGATGATAGATTGTATAAAAATGTTTTGGCTGTACCTTTTTGTTGTCTGTACATTTTTATCTACTGATCTCAATGTCCATCCCCTGTTTTTGTCGTCAACCAGGTCAAGGCTTATAGTTTGCTGGCCACCGCCCATCTTTACAATTTTGAAATTCGTTTTCTTTATATCGAATACAGGCATCGTTACCGGAGTTTCCCACTCACTTCTATAATTTGACCCACTAAATATTTCTCCCAATATTGAAGGTGAGCTGTATTTTTTGGAAGCACACAAAGTGATAAAGCCATTATGAGCATGAGGCACAGTATCAGGAAGATGTATCCTCACTGTCGCTAATAATATTATTAATATCCAGCGCATGTTTATTTACTGTCGAAATTAATGCTATTGCCGGATCAACGATTCATCAATGCACAGCCTGCAGGCAAGTCTTTATTCTCACGAAGATCTCCTGAAATAATTGTCCTTTAAAACCATCTGAACTTTTCATTCTCAGCAACATCCACATTGCAGTCCAAACGTTAATTAATGCTGTGGTTCATAACTCTGCACATAGCCTTTCATAAAGGTTCTCTCCTATGACAAAAAAATTTTTTTTACAGCAACTTTGCAGGGTTGATTCAAACCAAAACTTCAACAACAATTAAAATGGAAAAGGTATCAACAAACACAGGTTCTGGGAGTGAAACAAATGCACAAACCATTAATAATGTGGTATTGGTGCACGGGGCTTTTGCAGATGGTTCGGGATATAAACCCCTGTACGAGGTGCTCACCAAACAAGGTTACCAGCTTACCGTTGTTCAAAACCCTTTAACTTCAGGCTTAGCAGGATTTCAATAGCATTGGTTTTGAGTCGGTATGAGACACTGCTGTTATAAAAAAATGGCATTAGCGCAGTTCAACATAAAACCGAACGAAAAACATTATTACCACAATGTTTCCGACGAGGAATGCATTATAACTACAACCCTTAAACCTGGCAATAAGAACTTTGAAAATTCTCTTTACATTTTAAAAGGACTTGCAATTGAGGGCTTAGGAAGCGATGCAGGAACTCCAAAGAGGTTTTCAGATCTGGTATTGTTCATTTACTTAAACAACTCAAGATTGGTTGGGTTTCAAAAAATTGCCGAGCCAATATTTAATTATGTTGCTAAAAGAGCTACTAAAAAAGGAGATTTAAATGAGTTGATACAGAAATATTGCAAGTAACAATAAAATAATTATATTGGAACAATTACAAATTTATACACTTCAAGATAAGGCTACAGCGGAACATTATTTTACAGAGCATTGGGCTAAACCCATTATAAGCCTTCCAAAATATGGCTTTCTATTTAAAGGAGTTTGTATTGGAAGTACACCCGAATCTGAAAATCAGGTGATAGCCCTCGTATCTTTTCCCGACGATGCTAATAACGGCTCCCTTTTAATTCAACAAATTGTCTTGCAATCTTCAAAGTAAATAATTTTGGGGATGGAAAGTGTTAATCAACACCATGTAAATTCATCTGACCACGGAGCCTCTTTTATATGTTTATATTTTCAAACTTAATTCTTTTCAAAGTTGTAGCATTCATGTCCACACCGGAAGCCGTTTCTTTAATTCCTCCATATTATTGCTAATCTTACGCTGAGTAACTTTTGCATATATCTGTGTAGTCCGTATATTTTTGTGGCCTAACATCTGACTCACTGTTTCAATGGGTACATCATGCTCAAGTGTTACCGTTGTAGCAAACGTATGTCGGGCAGTGTGTGTGGTTAAATGTTTTTTAATTCCGCACACATCGGCAATTTCTTTCAAATAGCCATTATATCGCTGGTTACTATTGACAGGCAGTAAACTGTTTTTGTTTACACAAGTAGGGTGATTTTTATATCTCTCTATAATTTCTAATGCTATGGGCAGTAAAGGAATTTGTTCCGGAGTTTTTGTTTTCTCACGGTCTTTAACTACCCATTTATTACCGTCCACGCCAGTGACTATATTTTCCGGAGTTAAGTTATATACATCCAGATAAGCATAACCTGTAAAACAACAAAACAAAAAATGTCCCTAGTAGAACTTAATCTTGAGATTAAATCTTTATCGCGTAAAACCATAATTTCATCCATAGAGAGTTTATCTCTATTCGGATGCTGATAGCTACATTTGAAAGCCGCCAAAGGATTTGTTTGAAGGAACCCCAAATCAATAGCCATCTGTAAAATTTGCTTTATATTTTGAACATACTTCATTGAAGTATTACTCCCGATCCTTTGTACTGTAGAAAGATAATGCTCAAAGTCAATAGCAAAAGAAAGCTTGACATTATTCACCAGTATGTCTGTGACCTTATACTGGTGTTTAAGAAAAGAAACCAGCTTATGTCTTGTAATCACGTGGCGCTTTAATGTATTTTGAGATTTTTTACCTGCCTGAACTTTTTCAAGAAAACGTTGATTGTGTAAATCAAAAATCTCTAAGAGTGACTTTTGTTTTGACTCGATACCTAAATAAGATTGTTTTATTATTTCTGCACTTATTGGTTTCTCTTGGGCAAGCAACAATCCGTAGTGCTTATGAATATCGGTTTGCATAATATCCAGGTAGCGATTAATTACCTGAGCTTCTTCCAACCGGCCTTTGACACGTTGACCTTTCTGATCCCAGTTTTGAGGCAGTGTCTTTTGATGGGTTGCGATTTCGACTCGTTTGTAATTAACAGTGAGTCTTAAATAGATAGGAGCTTTTGCATTTTTAATGCGTTGATTATTCAGCCAAAGTAGAATGGCAAATGAGTGGTGTCCCTTGTTCATACAACACAGTGTTTTTTGTTAACTGATTTAATTCATTTTCACAGATCCTACACCAATTTTCAGTTTTCTGAAACACAAGCCCCGTCCACATTTGAGGGTTGTCGCGGTTAGCAAAATTAGAGGAACAAATCTGCTAACCGAATTGCTAACCTCAGAGTTTAGTATGTTTTCATTCAATTTGAAGTGCTTTTAAGCTAAAAACCGCTAAAATCAGGTGATTTTAACGGTTTTGAATCATTTTTGAACGCTATGTGTGATCTGGCTGGGACTCGAACCCAGGACCCATACATTAAAAGATACGCTTCGTTCACGCGAGCCGCCCGCAGTCCGACGCCTTTCGCGCGAAGAAGCGCGAGGGGCGCGAAGAGTCCGCGCGCACCCGCCCCACGCAGGCGCAGTTTCTCGTGAGATGCCTC
>JANLXV010000406.1:0-15468 GCA_031365305.1 Chitinophagaceae bacterium | reverse complement strand
GCGCAATGTTTACTTTAATTGTTTCGCTGTAAACAATCTCTTCCTTATTATTCTCACTCCTTATCCTGTAATAATTATAACCCGCTTTTGTTTTAGTATCTGTATAGGTATAAGACGAGCTATCGCCTGCGGCTATATTTGGATAGATAGAAGCGGCAGCCAGAAAATTGATACCGTCAGCAGATGTTTCCAAAGTGTAGGACACCACATTCTTTTCGTGAACAACCTGCCACTCAATGTTGGCTGATTTATTTTGACGTGAAGCCTTAACAACTTTAAAGCTGAAAGGCAATGCAGCCTGCTTAAAAAATATTCTGAACCTTGTAGCCTTATAAGACTCGGGGACATTGATTACATCAAAGTTTATGGTAGTAGTATCGTTTAAATCAACAGGTGTTTGTGTGTTCAGATAAGTGTCTTCAAGATAGGCGGTAAGGCCTTCTCTTGCCAGGTTATCGGCAATAAATTCAAACTTGTACCGGCGAATTTTTATCTGGTAAAGATGCAGGAATATGGTGTCTTCCGGCCTTACGGCTGATCTTTTTTCAATAGATAAATAAGCTTTGCCGCTTACTAAGCCAAGCGTTTCAGAAAAATTTACCAGCTTATAGGCATCAGCATTATCAACAGAATCTGAAAAAGCAGGATCATACAAATTCAATACACCATCCATTACTGTTCTTGTACCATCATCAAGTAAAAGATTTGTGCGCAGTATTGCCAGTGGAGAAACAGGTGCGTGTACTACTATGCTGCCTGCAACTTTTGACGACTCATTTATGGTTAAGCTGCCACCGCCGGTATTAAATTTTACGAAAAAAGCCGAGCCGGATTGAATAGTGCCATTTAAATCTAAGGGGCTAACAGGTAAAGGAGCAGCAACATAACCTGCACCTGCTCTTGTAAACGTTACAAAGCCACCCACTTTTTGCCCGTTAGTGATTAACGGATCCCACTGGTAATAGGTGTCAGGGCAATTTGCTTTTGCTATAGTTTTAAAATCTATTGCCGAAGGATATGGATTTCCAATCATTTTAAATTCTTGTGATGCACTTGTATAAACCTGGCTGCCTGTATTTAATTCTCCCATGGCCCGTAATGTTGTAGCGTCGCTAACGGCATTTGCGCCCAGCGACAAATTGATAGCCCTGGAGCCTCTTACAAATAACATATAACCCGGGTAATTGGTTATATTTCCTGAAGTTGGATTAATAGTGTTTGGCACCTCGCTCCATGTTTTTGAAACCATATTCCAGTATTTCATTGATGACCGGTTTGTTACTGTCTGATCAAACCCATTGGCAACGCTGCCGCCTGCTATATGCGTACCATAACCCGGAAAAGGATTAGGCAGGCCGGAGGCTGTTGTGGCGCCTTCCTGCCATGCTGCGTTAATAGCGGCAGAGGTACCTGCTTTAACAGGCGCTGTCAACAGGCGCCAGGCCCGGTATGCCGTAACATAGCGTTCCACAACACATTTACCGGTAATGGTATTTCCTGTTACATCACCCACACGGGCTGTACCTGCGGCGGTTGATTTAACGGTAAGAAAATCACCTGTATTAAATGTTTTTCCGGTGCTCGAAAAAGTTAAGGCCGTTGATATGCTTAATGCACCGCCTAGAGTAACTCCCGAGGCAGAGGTGTTAGCAATAACCAGGTTACTTATAATATTATTTTGAAATGTATTTGCAGGAATTGTTTGTGCAGTGGAACCCATCATTTCTATAGTACCGTTAGAGGCAATGAAAGTGCCTGCATTATTTATTGTACCCACTATCTGCAAGGTGCCGCCATTAATGGTTGCTGTTGCTCCGGTGGCTATGTTTAAATTGTTTACGGCAAATGTGCCCGAACTTAATACCGGGTAATTGCTGAGGCTGCCCGGTATGGATACATTTATTGAACCCGAAGGCAGAACAGAGCCTGACCAGTTACCGGCAGTTGCCCAGTTAGTATTTATAGAACCCAGCCAGGTAGCTAACCCATTTTCGCCAACAATAATATCCCCGAATGTTACTACCCCCGTTGCCTGAATTGTGGTGGATAAGGGAGAGGCAACCCCGGGTAATACCCAGGCTGAGCCATTATACAAAGCCGTTTTAAAAGTTGCTGGTGTTGCACCGGCATCTACATCGGTTGCTACCCAGTTTACGGTAACGGAAGCTGTATTAAACACAATACCGCCGTTTATCAATGACCAGAAGCGGTTTACATTTTTGGCCGGGTTAATACCAGATGTGCTGATGTTGGTATGCTCGGCTGCTGTAGCCGCTGCTGTAAGATATCCGGGTACAGTAATGGTAGTTATTACTACAGATGCGGGTGAATAATTAGCAACACCGCCAATTTGAAACGAGTTTGAAACTCCCGAACCGGTTGCGAAATACTTTTGCAGGTTGCCATTCACCCATCCCGTAGCCTGGGCGGCACCCGCTACAGAAGCGACAGAAGGAATGATAACTTTGTATGCCCCTGTGGTAATTAAACCACGGCTAAATGTAAGCACACCATTTATCGTAACATCTCTTGAAAGGCTTGCCGAGCCAACAGGTTTATTTATAATCAGGTTATTAAAATTGCCTGTTGAAAAAATATCCTGTGTGCCGGTGCCATTCAAAGTAAGCGTTGTGCCGGTTGCAGTAAGCGAGCCGCTGCTCATATTCCAGTTGCCGCCCAGCGTATCAATATAATTTCCGGACGTAAAAGCGCCGTTAGTGAGTGTGAAATTGTTGCGGATGTTTAAAGAACCGTTTGCTGTTTTTGTTCCTACAGAAGAAATAACAAGATTGCCATAAGGAGACTGCGCCGGGATAGATGCGATGGCTTGCAAAGTGCCGGCATATTCTACTGTGCTTAAGCTATCAAATGCATAAATAGTAAATACAGGTAAAGTGTTGATGCCAGCTATTTTTAATTTGGCATTGTTGCGTATAAGTAATGAATTTATTGCGCCCCCTGTTGCATCCTGCACAATGTTGAATGTGGAGGCATCTAATGTACCGCTAAAAATTTCCACATCGGCTACTGTTGTAACATTACGTGCCAGCGTTACAACTCCTGTTCCACTTTTTGCAATCTTAAATTGCTCAAGTGGGCTGGCAGCACCACTTATAGTTGCGTTACCACTGCCGGTAAAAATAACTACACCACCAGATGCATCCAGAACGCCGGTAGTAGTTAAATTTCCTGAAATATTAAAATCCGAAGCCACAGTAATTGTTGCGCCGGTAATGATGAGATGATAAAATGTTGTTGTAGTGCTGCCCGAAAGAAGCCCTGTAGCTGAGGATAAGGTAAAGGTAGATGTGCCGCCGTTTAATGTGCCATCGCCTGCAAAATCTCCGGCCACACTAAAGCTATAGCTGCCCGCATTAAATATGGCTCCGCTGCTTATAACAAAATCATTACCTATAGCCCAGCCTGCCCCTGGTGTAACGCCGGTGGTGTTTGAAATGATCACATCGTTTAAAGCAGTTGGTGTACCGGAAGCAACTATAGCGCCTGAACCGCCAAAAATTACAAGACTGCTGCTTGAAAATGTTGTGCCTCTTAATAAAATGGTTTGTGCAGATGATGGCGAAAAGTTTAAGGTGCCGCTGCTGGTAACAGTACCATTATTAGCAAATGAACCATTAAAAGTGTGCGTAGCAGCATTACCGCTGAAGGTGGCGCCGCTGCCAATGTTAAAAGCCACTGTTGCCGTCCAGTTTACCGCCGGCGATATACCTGCTGTGTTATTAATGTTCACGGTAGAAAATATTGCAGGCACAGAAGAAGTAAATACCGGCGCAACCGATCCGTTATAATTGATGGTGCTCGCAGGCCCGGCCGTTATTAGATCCCATTGAATGTTTTGTACTACCGTGCCGGTAAAGGTAATTACGCCATTACTGGTCAAAGTGCCGTTGTTCGTAAGGTCATTCTTTATTGTTGATGTTGTTGTTCCTAAATTCAGGTTGCCGGTTGAAGTGATTAAAAGTATATCGTTATAAGTAAGATCGCTGCTGCTGGTATACGAACCGGTAACCGTTACCTTATTAAATGTGGTACCAATGCCTGAAATGGTTTTGGAAACACCGCTTAAAGTAATGGTGCCTGTGCCGGGGATAAACGTTCCGTTATTTGTCCAGTTTCCCGCAACGGTATTTATAGTAGCGCCGGCATCGAGGGTTGCCCCGGTATTTATCAAAATGTTTCCGTTAATGGTTGCAGAAGCAGCAAATGTTTTAGCATTTGTTCCGCCATTAGATAATATTATATTGCCATAAGTAAGGGCAGGCATAGTTTGCGCAACAACGCCATTATAAACTACGGTGCTGGAGCCTGCAAGCGTTGTTGAAGCATAATTTGTTGGAAAATTATTTACACCTGCCAAATTCAAGGCAGCGCCGTTAGATATTGCAAAAGCGCCTCCGGCTATACTCCTGTTGCAGGTATATGCAGCAAGGTCAAGCGTACCCGACGTGACGGTCATGTCACCATTAATAATCAGGTTGCCGGTAAGTGTTGCTGTGCCGGCTATTTTATTGATGGTAAAATTATTAAAAGTTGAAGAGGTTATGCTTTGTGCGCCTGTTCCGTTAAAAATGATACTTCCGTTAGAGGATATGAAATTGCCACTGTTGGTCCAGTTACCGCCAACAGTAAGCGTTACACTGTTATTATTAAGAATACTTCCTGCTGCCAATGTAACGTTTCCCGCAACAACAACTGTAGCATTAAAGTCTAATTCTCCCGCAGTTATTAAAAGATTTGCAGCTAAGTTTACTGCACTATTGAACCTGGCAATACCAGCAGATTTATTAATGGTAACATTATTATAATTTACACCTGCTGCTGCCTGAGCGGAAGTGCCGTTATATACTACAGTGCCTGTACCTGCGGTAAACGTGCCGTTTACATAATTAAAATCACTGCCAATGTTTAAGGTGCCAGCCCCACTGAAAATAATGTTGGCATTACCCGATTGCGTTAATGAGCCTATAGTGCTTACATTGCCTGCGCCTATATTTAAATTGATGGCATGTCCCACAGTTCCGTCGCTTAATGTTATGTCTCCGTTTACAGTAATGGTTTGGTTATTAGTATTTATGGTATGCGTTGCATTTGTGCTCCATGTGCCGGTTATATTGCCTTGTGTAGTTAATGAACCGCCGGTTGCAAGATTGAGCGTTACAGCCTGTACACCGCCGAATAATATGCTTTTTGCAGAAGCCGCCGCATTAATGCTTGGCTGATTAATGAAAGATGCCGTACCTATTTGAACAATATCTCCGGAGGCCGGAGGCCGGGATGGCGCTCCCTGCACTGACGTCCAGTTGGCGGCAGTAAACCAATCTGAGCTTACAGAGCCATTCCATTGCACCAGGTTAACAATATCTGAAAAAGTCCACCGGTTGGTTAGGTTGGTTATGCCTGTTTGTTCAATATAATTAGATGTTGTGCTATTAGCAGATTTGCCGGCTACCACCCAGGTGGTACCATTGTAATGCCAGTCCTGCATAGAGGTTTCCACATTCCCGTTCAGTTCTGCATCCTGGTAATGCAGCCGCAGTGTGGCTGAATATGTTCCGGCAGGTATTACAATATCATACAACCTGTTTACCGAACTTCCAAACGGAAAATCAGCAATAGCCCCTGTGAACGCTTTAACTGTAATGGAAGACACACTTGCTACAGTTGTGAAGGTGATGGTATTATCAGGGCTTTCAAATTCATAAGCCACGCCAATAATAAAGGTATGGGTGCGTTTTATGTTCCCTAAAATAATGCCGGGGCCTGTACGGGTAGTTGTAATGTTAAGTGTACTGCTGCCTGTGCTTAGGGAGCCACTTGTCATATTAATAGTTGGCACCGTTACGTTGCCTGAAAGCGAAACAGTATTGGTAACAGATTTATTTATAGTTAATACATTAAAAACGTTTGTGCCGCTAATTGTAGCATCAGCAGCGCCTGTGAGTGTAACGGTGCTGCTGCCCTGTGTAAAAGCGCCGTTGTTTACCCAATTACCATTTACAACATGGCTATAGGTTAGGGCATTAAAAGTAGTGGATGCATCTATAGTAACATCGCCGTTTACAGTTATGGCGCCCGCCGCAGTTTTGGTATTGCCGTTAGAAAAAATGAGGTGATGGTAGGTGGTATTCTTTACTGATTGAGCGCCTGTACTATTATAGTTTACCGTATTTGGTATAGAGGAAGTAACATTTAAAATTCCTGCAGAAATGGTAAAGGTATTGGCTATACCTAATACGGCGTTGGTAGAAAGCTGCAGTGATGTGCCGCTGAGCGTTACATTATAAAGATTAGCCGTGCCATTTAAAGTGCTGGTTCCCGTAAAGGTGGCTGTGCCCGGAGATGCGGCGGTAAAAGTACCTGTAACATCTAAAGATAAACCTATCGTAAAGTTTGAAACTGTTGTAACCGATCCGCTTACCGATAAGCCTTTTAAGGAAATAACCCCGCTGCCTGAAATAGTTTTGGAACTTCCGCTTAAAGTTATAGTTCCCGCAGAGGCAGTAAGGCTGCCGGCCACAGATAAATTTCCTGCAATAGCAAAACTAGCCGCTGTTGTTATGGTGCCTGTACAGGATAAATTATTAAACAGCAACCCTGTCCCCGTAATTGCTTTTGACACTCCACTCATTGTCAACGTTCCGCCTGCTGCATGCGTAAAGGTACCCGAACCGGAGGTAATCAGATTGCCACTTAGGAAGAGGTTTGTAGTTGCTGAAGCTGTATTGCCGGCGCCTGTAATAGTAAGATTATTAAAATTATATACCCCTGCGCCGCTGAATGTTTTGCTTGTGCCGCTGCAGGTAAACGTGCTTGTGTTGCCTTCTACGGTGCCATTGTTTATCCAGTCACCTTTTGCAAGGTGTGCAAAAGTGGCGGTATAAAAAGTTGTTGCTGTACCAAGGGTTATATTACCATTAAAAGTGATGATGGCAGCGGCTGTAAAACTTAACGATGTTGCCGTGCCCACATTGGCGGTAAAATTGCCGGCTACTGTAAATGCTGTAGCCGTAAGCGTTTTTACCACAACACCTGACGTACCGGAGAAAATAAGATTACCATAAGTTTTTGCTGTGATAGTTTGATTATTCCCATAATATTCAACTGTGCCCGAGGCACCCAGCGTAACAGTTGTATAATTTGCCGGAAGTGTATTTGTGCCGCCAATCTTTAAGGTAGCGCCGTTTGAAACGGTTAGCGTACCACCGGCAATGGTAATGCCGCGGTTTGCAGTAAAGGTGGAAAGATCAAGGATGCCTGAACTCACGGTAATTTTTCCGGTAGTAGAAGTTGTTGACACAAGCGCCGGTAAATTTCCGCCAGGTGTTTTAGTTAATGCGCCACTAATTTTTAAAGTAGAATAAGTAATCGTTTCATTAATCGTTTGATTTATAAGCGTAGCGCTATATTCAATCGTATTGCCTGCCGTTAATGTACGGGTGCCGGTTAACTGGTAATTTCCGACATAGGTTGCTGCAGTTACCTGCAATACCCCGGCTGAACCCACTGTTAATCCGCCAGTACCTGAAACTATAATTGCCGTTACATTTTCTGCTGGTATAAAAGTGCCCAATACCGTAAAGAGCGTAGCGACAGTAACATTTGTATTTGCTGTGATGATGCAACTTGTATTTATATATAGATTTTTAAAGTTTGTAACGCTTGTGCCATTTAGGGTTTTGCCGGTTACAGTAAACTTTACAGTTAGGGTAGATAAACTTGCCGTGTAGTTTCCATTATTGGTCCAATTGCCTTTTAAACTTATTGTACCTGCTGTATGTGCAACAGTACTGCCTGGGTTAATCAAAACATTTCCTGAAACAGTTATGCTTTTGTTTACCGTTAAAGTGCTGTTAACCGTTCCGCCGATAGTAAGATTATTACAAGTGGAGGTGGTGGTAAATGTGGGCTGAAATGGTCCTGTAAAGTTGGCATCGCCAATTATAGCATCTATTGTGGCGGCAGGTACGCCATTGGTCCAGTTAGTGGCAGTTGACCAACTGGTACTTGTAATACCTTTCCAACTGGTTTGAGCGAAGCCATTCACGCATAAAAATATAACAAGGCATGATAGGAATGTAACCCGTGTTAAGCAATTTAATTTCATAGGGATTATTTAGATTGCCGTTTATTACCGGTAGTTCTGCTTTAACAACGTAATTTATCAGCCTTTATTCTTTAGAGTATACTATAAAGAGGTATTTAGCTCTATAACGTGACAAACGGTCGGATGAAAGATTATTTGATAGCTTCTGAGTTGTTTAGGTATTTAGGATTTGCCTGCCTTATAGCACATTAAGCTTTAATGCATGTTTGAAAGCAAAGAAGTTTTATTACTAACGTGAGTCCTGTTGATGATAGTACTGTCCGGCAGGCAATTTAAAAATCCTTCCTTTTTGAAAGGTGCTCAACGAATTAGCTTCTGCAGTATGTATGCCCACCCAGCTTTGATAAGATATCAGGTTTTGAACAGAACCAAACAGCCATTGATTGTAAGCGTCAAAAAGACCCGTTTGCAATAATTGCAGGTGATGTTCAAAAAGCCTGAACGGATATTTTGTTGCAAAGCTGTTAAGCCAATCCAAAATAAAACGGGTTCTGATCATCGTTAAAGATTCTGGCGTTAAGCCTGAAGCTGCTATTTGAGCTTGCTTTGAAAGTGTTTCAACAAAGGCCTGCTCAAATGGGCTTCTTCTTTTTTCCTTATTAAAGAAATCATTATCACTAAAAATACGCTTGTAAGTTTCCAGCAGTTGTTCTTTTATTTCAATGGTTCTCGGCGTTTGAATTTCAATATTGATAAATACTTCGCTATATAACGCACACCAAAATTTTTCTCCTGATAAAAAATAATATTTGCAGGCATTATAATAGTTGCCGCTGTAACCGGGGTCAGTTTCTATGCCTTTTTCCCAATATTTTATGGCGCCAACATCCTGGCTCGCCATAAGCAATCCACCATAATCGCTATACAAAGGCCCGCTTGCCGGAAATTTTTTAAGACCTTTTTTATACACCTTTTCGCAGTCTTTAAAATCTTTAAGCCCCTTATAAATGTTGCCCGCAATCTGGAAGCATTGGTCATCAGCATCATCTCTCTCCAATAAAGGCTTAATAGTTTCAAGGGCTTTAGTTAAGTCACTTTGAAGAAAATAAGTGTAAGCCAGGTCTTTATTAATATCAAGAGAAGAGGGATCCTGTTGTAATGCCCTAATCAAAACAAGCGTAGCATTTGAAAAATCACCTTGCCGCATAAAGCTTTTAGCCGTTTCATGCAACTGCTTTGCATTTTGCGTTTGTGCAGTTATTCCCAAAGAAAGAAACGCCAAACAAAAGAATAATAAAAATTTCATTGTCATTGGTTAGTGGGTCCGTGAGGCAGTGGGGGGATTGGTCATTGGTCAATTGGTCAGTGGTGATTGAGTTTTGAATATTTGATATTTATTTATTGACTTAATGACCTATTGACTAATGACTTCTTCAACCCCTGTCGTTACATAAGAATGTGTGTCAGGAGCCCGTCTCTAAGCTTTGGTTCAAACCAGGTACTTTTTGGTGGCATTACATTACCGCTATCTGCAACAGAAAATAATTGGTCAATTGTTACAGGATAAAAACTAAATGCCACAACCATTTCTCCTGATTTTACTCTGTTCACCAGTTCATCAAGACCTCTGATGCCGCCGACAAAATCAATCCTTTTATCAGTGCGCTGGTCTTCGATACCGAGAATAGGTTTTAATAGTCTTTCTTCAAAAATAGAAATGTCCAGCGACTGAACAGGATCCTGCGGAACGTTCTCATCTTTAAGTGAAAGCTTATACCATTGTGCTTTCAGGTACATGCCGAAGGTACGGGGTGAAGAAGGGGAGAACGGTTCGCTCATTTTTTCTCCATGAAAATTTGCATCAAGTTTTTGTAAAAACTCTTCCTTGCTATTGCCGTTTAAATCTTTCACAACACGGTTATAATCCAGGATGTGCAATTGGTCTGAAGGAAATAAAGTAGTTAAAAAATAATTGGCAGATGAATTATCGCTACCAAGGTACATCCGTAATTTACCGGCCGAGGCAGCCCTATGATGGCCATCAGCAATGTACGTGGCTTCAACCCTGTCTTTAAACAGGCCTGAAATTTTTACAATTACTTTTTCATCATTAATGAGCCAGATCGTATGCTTAACATTATCATTTGCAATAAAATCATATACAGCTCCTTTTTCGTTTTTCCACTTTTCAATTACTTCATCAATTTCGCTTACTTTTTTATAAGCCATAAACACATTACCTGTTTGGGCAAGTGTTGTTTTTATATGATTAATACGATCTAATTCTTTTTCGGGGCGTGTATATTCATGTTTTTTTATGAGATCATTTTCATAATCATCAACGGAGCTGCAGCAAACCAAACCTGTTTGCGAACGGCCATTCATCACCAGTTGATAAATATAATAACAGGCCTTACTTTCTGTAAACAACACATTCCTGCTGATGAAAGCCTCAAGATTTTGTTTGGCTTTATCATACACAAGCTGTGAGTGGACGTCAACATTATCCTTGAGATCAATTTCACTTTTGGTAACATGCAAAAATGAATTTGGATTTCCCTGCGCTTCAATTTTAGCCTCGGCGCTGGTAAGCACATCGTAAGGCTTTGACGCTACCTGCTTTGCAAATTGTGCCTGTGGCCTTAAGGCCTTAAAAGGTATAATTGTTACCATAGTCTAATCCTTAATAAATGTATTTGGTAAAGGCTGGCAAATATAACCAAGTATGCTAAAAGACTTTGATGAAGTCATGAACGCTGCAAGGCAAAATTTCGCATTAGTTCTACAAGGTATTTTACACTCTCAATAGGCAAAGCATTATACAACGATGCTCTAAAGCCCCCGGCAGTCCGGTGACCTTTAATACCGTATATATTATTCTCCTTTGTAAAAGTTATAAAGTCATTCTCCAATGCCGGGTCATTCATAACAAAACAAACGTTCATTTTGCTACGATCTTCCACTGCTACATTGCCTTTGAAGAAAGGATTTTTATCTATCTCTTCGTAAAGAAGCGTTGCCTTTTTTATGTTTTCATTCTCTATTGCAGCTACGCCACCCTTTTGCTTTAACCAGCGAAGCGTTAAAAGGCAAACATATACCGCAAAAACCGGCGGTGTATTAAGCATGCTTCCATCTTTAATATGATTTCGATAATCCATTATAGTAGGTATTGCCCGGCTCACTTTGCCTAAAATATTTTTGTTAACCACCACCAGGTTCACACCGGCAGGCCCCATATTTTTTTGAGCGCCGGCATATATCAATCCAAAGTCTTTAAAGTTTAACTGGCGGCTGAAAATATCGCTGCTCATATCTGCAACAAGCGGCACACTTACTTTTGGGATTTGTTGCCATTGCGTACCATGTATGGTGTTATTGGTGGTGATGTGAAAATATGAGGCATTATTAGGAACAGCAAAATCTTTAGGAATGTAATTGTAGTTGGTAGATTTAGATGAACAAACCACCTGGACATCACCAAATAATTTCGCTTCTTTAATAGCTTTGTTTCCCCAGATACCTGTTTCAGCATAAGCCGCTGAAGCCTTCGCATCTAAAAGATTCATTGGCACCTGCATAAACTGTGTAGACGCACCACCATGCAAAAACAATACTTCATGCTCATCGCCTAATGCCATCAATTCTTTTACCAATAGCCTTACCTCATCCATAATAGCCTGAAAGGCCGGTGTACGGTGGCCCATCTCCAGGATTGACAAACCACTATTATTATATTCCAGTACCGCCCGGCTGGCCTCTTCAAAAACTTGTTTAGGCAGTATAGAAGGACCTGCATTAAAATTATGTACCACGCTCTTTTATATTGATTAAAACAACAAAAGTAAGAAACGGCGTCTCAAAGAGTTGTAATGACGTTGATCATTTTACAATGAAATGCGCTTTATAGGATTCGCCTTTCTTATCAAATGATATAAGATGATACACGCCGCCGGGCAAATTTGACGTTTCGATGGATAAGGATACAGGACGGTTAAATGTTTTTATAACCTGGCCATTATTGTTATATAACATTATTTTTTGCAGTTGCATATTGTTTACTGTTAAAGCAACAGGTGTGCTTTTAGTAAGAATGGTTGGATAGATCATAAAATCTTTATCAACTGCATTTTGAAATGCCAGGCTTGTTGATACAGCAATATTAAATACATCTTTTAGGCAATTAAGGCCATCAGTTACTGAATATTGCTTTGATGCCGATGGCGTTGCAGTAATAGATTGTGTACGCTCCCCGGTTGACCAATAATAGTTGCCTAACCATGAAGCTGTAAGTTTTGCAGAGCTGCCGGATGCCACAGTTATATTAGTGGTTTTGTTTACATTTTTCATCATGCTGAAATTATCTCTTATCACACCATCGGCACAAATCCATTTGGCATCTAAGCGGTTCTTTTCTATTTCAATTACTAATGCTCCACCGTTAGTAATATCTGAATAATACATAGCACTGTGCGGATACCCTGCACTGGCGCCCCGCACTTTTCCCGACGACCCCACTACAGCATATACAATTCCATTTTTTACATCAGTAGCACTTTTAATATAGGGACATGAATTGGAAGAGCCATCATATTTACCTGATGAATTACTTATAGTGTTAGATGCGCCAAATGTATTTTCCAGCCCGTAATGACCGTTTATCAAAAATGATCTTTCATAGCTATGGCTATGGCCGTTTAACACCAGGTCAACTTTATACCGTTCTAAAATTCTTACGAGGTTTCCCCTGATCTGGATGAGTTCACTATCAACATCCGAACTATGAGAACCCATGGTGTAAGGTGGGTGATGAAAATACACAACTGTCCATTGCTGCTTATATGCAGCCAGGTCTTTATTTAGCCAGGCAACCTGCGGGCCAGTGGTATCGTAAAGCCTGGTATCGCCGGTTTCCCAGCCATAAGAATCTAATGCTACAAAATGAATGTTCGCATAATTGTATGAATAGAAAGCCTCACTGCCTGAAGCAACACCACCAGCCTCCCCATTTTTTGGCAATGAAAAAATATCCATGTAAGCAATGTTATGGTCTTTTTGACGGTCAGCAGAATTGCCATAATCGTGATTACCTGGTGCCAGCCACAACACATGATTTTTTGTCAGCGTTTGTTGGTAAATATTAAAAAAATTCTTTTGATAATCAGTATCCCGGCCTGCTTCATAAGCATTGTCACCAAGGAGCATCCAAATATCTGATGTATTTTTTCCAAGATAATTTAAGTATGCATCCCTTACATTCTTCTGCGTTGTTTGGCCGGTACCCATATCTCCCATGGCCAATATTCTTACTTTAGGAGTTGATGAAATTACGGGTGATGTTTTAAAATAATTATTGCTATCTCCTTGCAGTTTTCCTGCTAAATTTCCAACGGTATAAAAATATTTTTTATTAGATGATAAGCTTTTCAACTGTACGTTGTGCTCTGTTTTAAGTGTACTATCTGTAACCGATGCACTAAGGGAACTTAAGCTGGTTCCATAAGTTACTTTGCTTTGTGTTGGAACAGTTGTCCGCCATCTGATGATCACGCCCGTAGTGGTGCTTTGGTTAAGATACGGACCACGGCTCACTTTGGGCGAGGCATACGTGCCTGTCAATTCCAGGTCAAAACTAATGTCGCTGCTGTTTGCACGTGATTGATGTATTTCAACGGCTATTACATTTAAACCTTTTTTTAATTGCTTTATGGTAAGCGTTCTTGGCTCCGCAATTTTGCCATCATCCGGTGTGTCTTCAATGGCCTGGGTTGAAAAAGTTATTGTACCTGTTGGCATATTCTTCCTGGAAACTTCCACGCCATTAATATATATCACTGCGCCATCATCTTTTTTAATAAGTATTTTATACCCGGTATAAATAGATGTATCCGGAATGTTTACTGCGTTTCTAAAATAAGTCGTAATAAACTTATTGGTTGGTGAGCTTCCATATTTTACAATAGTAGCTTCACCACCATCGCCATAGCCTAATTCAGCGCTGCCTGTTTTCCAGCCAACATCGTTAAATGAAGAAGGCGACCAGGCTGTGCCCTGGTTACTGCCATCATCAAGATATTTCCAGTCTGCCCCGTAAGGAATCAGAACAGATTGAGACACTACTGATGATACGATTGAAATGAATAAAAGAAGACAACAGATTTTCCTGTTCATGCATAATAGTTAAAGAGGGGATTAAAGATAACCAAGAGTTTTAAAATTCTTACTCATGCTCCCTACCTTTAACAGGACTGTTGTGCCATTGCGCATCCAGATCTTCAAACTGCTTTAGATCAGCTTCATTAAAAGATTGATTTAATAAAGTTTTCATATCTGGCTGACCGGCATTAACCCAGGCTGTGTACCAAAATGAGCTAACGCTAAAAATGGCTTTACGCATTCTTCGCTCTACCATTCCGTTTAATTTTTTATTAAAGGCTTTGGTAAAGTCCGTTGAATACTGGCGGATAACGAAAGTGTTTCTTGTTTCAAACGCATACTTCCGGTCTGCGGGAAACTCTTTCGTCAAGGCTCTTTCAAAATCAAGAACAGAATCGGCAGCTTTGGCGCTTTCAAGCACCACATTCCAAATGTACTCAGATGGGCTTTTAATATATTCTGCATGACCAATAAAAAAATCAAATTCTTTTTCAGCCAGCAATTCAGGTATCCTGCTCTCCCAAAAACCATGTATACCACGCTGGTTAGTATACTGCCCGTTATGATTAGTGTTGGCATGTAAAGGCACGTGAGCATCAGCAATGTAATGACCTATTTCCGCACTGGTTTTAAGAATATGCGAAAAATTTTTTTCCTTAAAGGCATTGGTAAGGCGGCTCAGCATTATTTGAACATGCCAGGGTACAATGCCATAAGCCTGCAGGCTATCTTCAGAATATTTAGCAACCGCATCATTCCATCGGCGTGGTAATGAATCGTAAGGATATTTGCCATAATAATTGATATCTATATAATGCCTCGGGCCTTCGTCTTTCACCGCATACCGGCGCTTATCAGGATCAACGGCATGCTCACTCAAAAAATCAATATTGCTTTTATAAAACACCAGCATAGGGGGTGGCAACAGGAAGACTGCATAATAATTTATTTTTTTATGTGCATAAAATCCCCAGCAAAAACTTTTGAGTGAAAACGATATAAACAAAAATGTAAATACAATCTTTTTCACCCTCTAATTTAAGGCTAAAACATTACATCTCCACAACATCCGTAACACCGCCGCTTACGGCAAACTTCATGCTCTGGGCGGCACTAATATTTGTAATTGGCCGTATTCTTTGTTTAGGGATAATATAAACGTTACCGGCAACTGAATAGGCCATTGGGATGTATACGGCAACATAATCAACCAGGGCAAACTGGCCCATATCTTCCTGCGTAATAAA
>JANLXV010000361.1:0-5273 GCA_031365305.1 Chitinophagaceae bacterium | reverse complement strand
GACGAGTGCCAATCCATTCCCATCACACAGCCCAAAGCCTGAAACCAAAGCGGATTGAAATAATAAGACGAAAATAAGCTTATAGATAATATTATTTTTCTGCCAGCATTGTTGCTGATATTGAGCTTTAGCTATTTGTTTGCTTGGTCAACATTGCCAAACAAATATCCTGCATGTTTTTATTCTTGCAGACTCATTGTCCACGTTCCTTTAGCAGGTATAATGGGAATTGGTATAATCCCTATCCAGATAAATCCAAACTTAAACTTCCATTGCCCATTGACTGACTTCCAGTCATTAGAAAATGTTCCGTAATAATATATTTTCCTATGTTTTTTGTTGAACGTTTTCCTTGTACCCTTTTTATTAACTAATAGAGTCATAATTGGCATTTGCTTTACAAATTCTATTTTGTCTCCATTAACTTTTCCAAATATTTCTCCAATTCCTTCCATCCCTCCGGTGGTGATGTCATCTTGAACTTTACCAATAAAATTGTCATTTTCAATGGTAAGAATTTCTACTTCAAAATTAGTCTTATCAAAGCCGGCCCTTTCTTGATAGGCTTGCTTATCGTACTTATAGTAGCCAATCCAGTGTCCTTTTTTTATCATCGTTTATCTAACAGGTTATGGTCGTTTTAAAATTATGCACAGCTAACTTGCTTAACGTTGGTTTGATTATTGTAAAATATTATTCGCACCAAAGTATTTAAATTAGCGTTATGAAAAAATTCAAACATTTTATTGAGTGGCAGGTGTTTGGAGTATGCACGGCAATCGGGGAAAAGATGGGGATTGCCACCTCGGTTATACGCCGGTATTTTATTTACATCAGCTTTCTAACTATGGGGTCGCCCATCATAGTGTATTTATTCTTTGCCTTCTGGATGAACATCAAAAATTATATACAAAGTTCCAGGAGAAATCCTTTGAAGTATTTGTAAGTAAAGTTTAGGTTTTACCTCTTATCGCATTTCTATCTGTAGCATTATTAATTTATCCCGTTGGCAGAGTTGATTTACTTTGCTCCATTGGAGCAAGATGTTTGTAGAAAAGAAGTCTAAACAGAGTCATCGTGCCGTAAGTACGACACACCTTTAGTGAATGTTGTGTACCACCGGTTCACAACATCGAAATAACAAGAGTTAATTTACATTGCTCCATTGGAGCAAGAAGTTTGTAGAAAAGAGTCCAAACAGAGTCATCGTGCTGTTGGTACGACACATCATTAATGAATGTTGTGTACCTACGGCACACACAATCCAAAATAATATTTGTTTCTACTACAAATATTTTGTGCCTATGGCACAATTGAGATGCCCAATGGATAACCTGGCCAATAGGTCAATTTTATCATTCTGCATTAAACTTTTCACCCCCTATAAAACCTTGATAAAAAATTCAACGCATTACTGGTCATCACACGTTCAACTACTTCTTCCGGAGATACTGAATTATTGCGCAGTTGCAATAAAGGGCAGGGCACCTTCACGCCCTTTAAATAATTGTAGGCATGTTTCAGCAAATAGTCATCAAGGTCATCAATGGATTTTGATGTCCAATAGCCGTTGATCGGATCTATAATGCCATCGAAGTCTGTACCGAGCGATTGAACGCCCCAGGCATATTGACCTGCAGCATCCAGCACTTCAGCTATATGCCTTACCTGGTTCCATACTAATTTTGACCAGCTATATAAAATATCCCGCCGCCTGATGTTGCCCCGTGCCTGCCGCAGAACCTGTATAGAGGCTATTCTCCTCTCATCGAGTTGTATGCCTGCAATGCCACCTGTACTTTCAATTCTTAAAATTTCATCATCAAATAAATTAATATCATCTATCATAAACAATCCTTCCTGCGCTGCAGCGGTAGCTGGCGCAAAGCCGGGGCCGGGTAAGCCTGTAACACCGGCGTGGCTGGCCAATACCGGAATACTCTTCCCAGGAAATTCTTCATCCAAAAAAGCAAAATATTCAACCCTCGAACGGCGGCTCATGTGCTTGATATCAATCGGTACAATTGCCACAGCATTTCCATTGGCATCGGCGTGTTCCCTTAGTAACACTCTTAATACTTCTTTACCGGCTTCAGTGAGGCCGGTGCCCAGCCCATTGTTTTGATCTACCACGCATTTAATAATATTACCGAGACTTCTGGCATGACCACACAGGCCGTTCCAGAAGTGGTGCGCAAAAGTGAGGAAGGCAGGCCGTAATACACCACCAACGCCTTCCCGCAATTCTTTTGCCCGTTGCAATAGCATGGGCATTTTATTATCTGCAACACCTTTCGGATAAGTGTTGAAAGGCACGGTTCCATCCATCACTTGGTCAAAAATATGACCGCCCTCGATGGTGGGGATTAACACGATTACCGACACACCGAGTTCGCCATTGCGGGCATACATTTCAATTTCATCATAGCTGCGTGCAATAACATACGTCACGTCCCGGCCATCAACATTAACTATTGTATTTTCCTGCTGCAATACAAAGGCTGTTTCCATTTTAAGATCATCCCAATAACTTTTATTTTTTTGAATGGCATCAATGCGCTCCTGCCCAAATTCGCTGGCAAGTTTGGTAAGCGTATCTGATAATAAACCTGTGCCAAGCTTGTTTACAAAGAAGCCTTTTTCCTGCGGATAAAACGACAGGCAGGACACAGCCACACGGCCTCTTAAAAGATTAGTAGCATCAGACTGGATAAAGTTGGTAAGCGACACCACATAATTTTTCAGCTTATCAAACACAGATGGATTATCTGTACGCCACAATGAACTGGGGTCATTTGTTTTTGCGGATTGCTTGCCTGGTTTATTGGCAAAGCTGCGGGCAAAAGCTTTAATGGATGGGTGACAATGAATGTCTACAAAAAAATCAGACTCCATATTAATTTTTTTAATATTGATGGTTTTGTAATATGGCTACACCAGTTTAGAAAGGTCAGTGATAAGTTGTTCCAGCATGCCTCTTAATTGTATCACTTCATTTTTCCGGCTGTTGCTAATAGCATCAAAAAGAATTTTTAGGTGCTCTATTTCCTGCTTCCGGTGTGCAACAGAGCCTATGTTTGCCCACGTCTGTTTTAGCGTTTGCAGCAGGTTATTCCATTGTTCTTTTTTATAGTTTGCAGGATTAACCAGCGCTGAACACAGTTCCAGATTTACCACGGCTACGTCATTCCAATAATTTTTTACACCATCTGTTGATTTTAGTTGGGCAGAAAAATTGTTTATTTCTGCAGCTATTGTTTTAACAGGTGGCAACGCATATTCCCAGCCGCCCCAGGTAATTGCCTGGCCCCAGGTACGAATACCGAGCATAACAAGAAGACTTTCCATTTCGTACCAGTTGGTGTAAGGATACACAGCGTTGTCTTCACCGGCCTTATCTGCTGCAAGCTTATAATAAAGCGCTGCATTTTTATAAGCCTCAATTTTTTGTGCTGCCAGTGTTGATAGATAGGCCTTTTGCTTATAAGCGCTGCCAATCAAACTAAAGCGCTCTGCTGTTTCGCCAATGTATAACAGGTTTTTCAGGTCTGCAATTACACTGTTGATTTCTTTTGAAATTTCAGCAGTAATCTTTTCCTTTTTATTAAATTCCTGTAAGCATTTCTTTGATCTCAGATTGCAATAGCTTTCCAAAGTTTCCACACTAAAGCTGGCTTTTTCAGAAGCCATTGCGGTTTTAAATTTCCCCAGTGCCAGATCAGTTTCGTAAAGTGCTGCATAAATAACACCTTCTTTTTCAGTAAGCGCAGAATCTCTTAAACCCGCCGTATTTATCGCTGTGTCAATGGCAGCTAAATCTTTCAATATATTTTGGTGATTGTAATTGCCCATTTCCACCATGTTCAATAAATTATTCAGCTCTATTTCCGCTTCTTCAGCAATTAAAAATTCAGGTTCATAATCTTTCACTTTTTTCTTTCTTACATCAAACCTGTAAAAGGCATCACCATAGCATTGATAGGCTCCCCAGGTATTGCTGTTGGGATGTTTTTCATAAATCTCTTTCCTTGCTTTTTGAATAGCATCGCCAAAGGAAGCGCCGGCAAACATTTCCTGGTAAAATCTTTTAGTAAAATCATAAGCGGCTTCATCATCAACAGCCCAGCCTGCAGCTACAACAGCCTTTACACCATTTTCAATAAGTTGTGTGCCGATGTTGGCGGCAAGTTTATACCGGTTCTTATAATATTCATCTGCAGCGCCATCAGACTTACCCAAAAAGCAACAGTTCACAAACACAAGCTCGGGTACATAACTCATCTGGCTGATGTGAATGCTGGACAGAAAAGTATTGTTGCCGATGAGCATACCCGAATTTTGCGGTGAATGTGCATCGAACATGCCATGACCGGCGAGGTGTATCATCCTGAATGGTTGCGAAAACATTTTTTTAATAATCTCCGTTGAAGAGCCATTAATGCTGATTTGACAATCTATGTCTTCGCCAAAAAAAATATCTCTTACCAGTTCAGCTTCTTTTTTAGCACCCGGAAGCTGCGGTACACTGCCACCTTTAAGATCAGGATCACCAATAATTAATATAGATGGATTGCCAACGGCATTTATTTTAGTACGGTAATCTTTAGTGCCGTATTGCCTGATCATGCCGGCGCTTACAGAGAGCGGCTCATCATTAGAACCACTATCCCACAGCAGTTCCCACGGGTAGGCTGCGGTATGCCTGTCAACTATCCAGTGAATGTTGCACCGTTTTTTAAGCTGGTCTTTAAAGTCGTTGGGGATCAATAATTCAAAAAAAGTTTTAGCAATACCGGCTGAATAATTATTATCATCAGACATATCATCAAACATACTCTCCATAAATTCCCCTGAAATAAATAAGTCCCGGCGCTCCTCTCTTGCACCGCTTGTTGATGAGCTGAAATTCAATTTTTTTACGCCTTTGCCGGCATCACTAACCCTGCTTACGGTAATGCGGTTCCACCAGCCATCTGTAGTTTGAGCCAGTATGCGTTGCCGGCTGCCGTAGCTTTTGCGTATGGTTTTATAAAGCTTTTCAACCGGGAAAGTATGGTCATCTTCCTTCTGTATTTTACTAACAGCATACAGGCAATTTAATGCCGCATCTTCATACAATTCTATAAATTCAATTTGCGAAATGCCGGTGATGGAAGGCTTTAATTTTTTTACCCGTGCATTGGCATTATGTACAGCTTCAATAATTGAGCGTACAGAATTTTCAACAGATAAACCGCCATAGCCGCTGCCGATCATCAAAGAAGAAATGCCTT
>JANLXV010000328.1:0-5820 GCA_031365305.1 Chitinophagaceae bacterium | reverse complement strand
AAGGCCAAGCAGCAGCTTATAAAATATTTTCAGGACTCTGTTCAGGGAATCAGGTTAAGCTACAAAACTAATTAAACGGTCTGTACTGCGGCGGGTATCTTTTAATATCAAAAATAAATGTTATGTTAATTGAAAAAGGATTAGGCCAAGGCACTGAGCAGTTCTTTAATGTCTGATGCTGTATGTGCAGCGTTCAAGACTATCCTGTTTATTTTCGGTGATGAGCTAAGGGGATAATTAAAGGATGAAATGATGATTTTTTTTTTGGATAATTTATTCTCAATATCTGGTTCATTTAAAATTGCAATAGGCAGGTTAGCGTTTGTTAAAATATCCTTGTTGATGTGTCTTAAAAAGTAATCAATATTTTGCTTAAGAAACTGTAATTGTAATGCATACAAGTCTTTGCTTTGTAAAAAAGCATAAGCTAATGCAGGACTTATTGCAGTACTTGCCGAATAAGCCGTTGATTCACGCAATGTATCAGCCATTTTTTTTGAGCAACTAACAGCACCGCCATTTATATTAAATGCTTTTGAAAGTGAATAAACAATAATGTATTCAATATTTTTTTTATGTGGTACATAGCTTGAAACGCCTTTGCCATCTTCCCCTGTAATGCCCATCCCGTGTGAGTCATCAATGATTACAAGTAACTGTTGATCTGGATTAATGTCTTCTAAAAATGATACATCATTTATTCCCGGCTTAAATATGTTAACTGCATCAAAACAAACCACTATGGCCTCATTTGAAAATTTTTTATTGATAAGAGAAACGATCTCAACCGCCCAGTCTTCAAAATGTTCAGAAGCTGTTACATTATTTTGAAGGGTTATTGCAGCATGTGTGCCCGGTGCTTTATAAACCGTTTTATAATGCGATAATATTTTTGAAACCGCCTGTCCGGCAAGAAAGCCAGATGAGAATGTAACAGTGTTATCAAAGCCTGTTAAATAAGACAAAGTTTCTTCAAATTCCTGGTAAAGTGATAACTGAGTATTGGATATTCTTGATGAGGGGTGAAGCCAACCGTATTTGTTTATGCCCTGTTTAATAAGCCGGATAAATTCAGGCTGCACCTGCATGGCAAGGTAATCGTAACCTGAAAAAAATAGATAGTCTTTGTTGGTCAACCTGCAGGTTCTTCCATGTACTGAATCAAGTTGATGAAGCATAGATTAAATTAAAAAGTAAAAATTAGAAATTAGAGAGTAAAAAATAAAAAGGAAAAAAGTAAAAATTTTTGGAGGATAAAAACCTTTGCGTTGATGTGTACTTTTTAATTTTGACTTCTGCTTTTTAGCCTATCGTGGTGAGTTCAGACAGTGCAATACTTTTTACTTTTTAATTTTTCCTACTACCTTCTACCAGCCTTCTGCTGCATCATCACCTCTATTATCAGCAATGCCTTCAAACTTTGGCTTTGTTGATGTTGATAACACCTTAATCACTTCGGTTCTGCCGATTTGATTTACCCATTTAAGTTTATAACCCATGGCTTCAAGCTCGTTAGCCACATCTGCAGGAAAACCTTTTTCAACATTCAATTCATCTGGCAGCCACTGGTGATGAAACTTTGGCTTGTTCACAGCATCTTCGCTGCTCAAACCAAAATCTACAATGTTTACTATAGTTTGAAAAACACTGGTCGGTATTGTAGTTCCACCGGGTGTGCCTGTCACAATAAACGGCTGGTTATTTTTTAATACTATGGTTGGTGTCATGCTGCTCAACATACGCTTTCCGGGTGCAATGGCATTTGCTTCGTTACCTACGGCGCCATACATATTAGGTACGCCTGGCTTCATGCTAAAGTCATCCATTTCATCATTTAATAAAAAACCTGCACCACTTACCACAGTTTTACTGCCATAAGAATCATTGAGGGTTGTGGTTACCGAAACTGCATTGCCATAACCGTCAATAACGCTTAAATGCGTAGTTTGTAAACTCTCTTTCGGTATTGTCCCCGCTTTGATGCTGTCACTTTTACCTGCCTTTGATGGCACATAATTTTTCATGCGATTATTGAGGTATGCTTTGCTGACTAACGTTTTTACCGGCACTTTTACAAAGTCTTCATCGCCCAAAAATTCAGCCCTGTCAGCAAAAGCTCTTCTTTCAACTTCGGTCATTAATTGTACTGAAGCTGTGGTGTGAAATCTCATACTACCAAGATTTCTATGCTCAACCATGCCAAGCATCTGCTGAATTAATATGCCGCCGCTGCTCGGCAAAGGCATTGTAACAACTGTTGTGTTTTTATAAGGGAATACAATGGCGGTTCTCTCTTTGGCTTCGTAATTTTTTAAATCTTCATAAGAAATAATTCCACCGCCTTTTTGCATTTCGCTTACAATAAGCTTTGCGGTCTCACCTTCATAAAACCCTTTTTGGCCCAGATCCCGAATGCGTTTTAACGTATTGGCCAGGTCAGTTTGAATTAAAGTATCACCTGTTTTCCATAACCTGTCTTTAACAAAAACCGGTTGTGAAGTATTAAATTTTATAAAATCTTCTTTAGCACCATTAAAACTTTTTGCCTGCGATTCAGTGATCACAAAACCTTTTTCAGCAAGCATGATCGCCGGCTCAATCAATGCTTTAAAAGGAAGCCTGGCATATTTCATTGATGCAAATAAGCCAGCGACTGTACCGGGCACGCCAGCGGCCAAATGTCCATCCAGCGACAGTTTTGTCTGAACGTTGCCATTGCTATCTATATACATATTTCTTGATGCAGCGGATGGCGCTTTTTCTCTATAATCTAAAGCGATATTTTTTTTATTGGCAAGATGAGCAACCATAAAACCACCACCGCCTAAATTTCCGGCACCCGGATAAACTACCGCTAAGGCAAGCTGGGTGGCAATTGCAGCATCAACTGCATTACCGCCTTTTTGTAAAACCAATACACCTGCCTGGCTGGCTAAGGGATGTGCTGACACAACAATCCCTTTTTTACTTTCTGTTTTTTTATTTATTGTATACTTGAAAGGTGATGAAGTTCTTTCCTGTGCTGATGTTTGTTGAGTTAGTGCCAATGCAGCAATAAGTGCAATAAAAACGTCTCTTAGTTTTGTCATAAATCTTTTCTGGAGGATAGTTAATTAATATGAATCATCATTTAAGCCTCCATTATTTATCAAAAGTAATTTTATGAGGCCAGTTCATCTGAAATTAAAATCACTTTCTATCTAAGACTTTTGCATCAAATGAGTTTTAAAGCCTTTGTTTCGGCACATCATGTTTTAATTCGAGTATTAATAATAAAATCATTTCTTAAAAATGAGGAACCACTTGCCTAAAGCACCATGTTTTTGAACAGATGACTTAAACCAAATTCAGCAATGCCTTACATTCGCAGGGGTAACACTTTAAGTATGCAGAAATTCACTTTTACTTTTTTTATTGTATTGATGTCATTTGCAGGTGTATGCCAGTTGCCAGTAACCTACTCTTCTTCGCAGGTATTCCAGCAAATAAAAAAACTGAATGTGCTTGGCTCAGTGCTATACATTGCTGCCCACCCTGATGATGAAAATACAAGACTGTTAAGCTGGCTGGCTAATGACAGGATGTACCGCACAGGCTATTTAAGCATTACCAGGGGAGATGGTGGGCAAAACCTGATTGGTAATGAACAGGGTGTAGAGCTTGGATTGATACGTACGCAGGAATTGCTTGCCGCCAGGCGGATAGATGGTGCCGAGCAATTTTTTACGAGGGGATATGATTTTGGTTATAGCAAAAGCCCTGCGGAGGCTTTTAAGTTTTGGGATAAGCAGAAAGTGTTAAGTGATGTTGTTTGGGTGATCAGAAAATTCAGGCCTGATGTGATCATCACACGTTTCCCTACAACAGGTGAAGGCGGGCATGGTCATCATACGGCCTCCGCTATACTTGCAGAAGAAGCTTTTACTTTAGCAGCAGATACCAATAGCTTTCCGGAACAATTTAAATATGGTGTTACTACATGGCAATGTAAAAGATTGTTATGGAACACCTTCAATTTTGGCTCAACCAACACAACCAATGAAAGCCAGTTTAAATTAGATGCGGGTGGTTACAATACATTACTCGGTAAGAGCTATGGAGAGATAGCTGCTGAAAGCCGCAGCCAGCACAAGAGCCAGGGCTTTGGTGTACCAAGAAGCCGCGGTACCCAACTTGAATATTTTAAAACTATAAAAGGAGATGCACCAGTAAATGATCTTATGGATGGTATAAATACGGGATGGGAAAGAACAAATAATATCGGTATAAAATCATTGGTTGATACATTGTTAAAAAATTATTCTTTTGAACATCCTGCAGCATCGGTGACTCAATTGGTAAGATTATATACAACAGTGAAAACTATTAAAGATCATTTCTGGAAAATGCAAAAGTTGAATGATATCAATTCTTTAATTCAGTCTGCCGGCGGTTTGTATGTTGAAGCCACTACCACCCAGGCCTATGTTGTGCAGGGCGATAGCCTTAAATTTTCAGTTGCAGTTAACAATCGTGAAGGTTTACACCTGTCCCAACCTGATATAGTTTTTGAAGGCGTTCATTATAATATTAATGATTCACTAAAAGCTAATGTCAATACTAGTAAGAACATCGGTGTTATAATTAATGACAGTATGGGCCAGCCTTATTGGCTTAAAGAACCTTTGCAAAAAGGCAGTTTCGATGTGAATGATCAGCAGTTGATAGGTAAGCCTGTGAATGATCCGTTATCCATTGATTTAGCAGTGATGATAGAAGGACAAAAGTTCGTTTTCACAAAGCCTGTTCAATACAAATCTAATGATCCCGTAAAAGGAGAGCTGTACCAGCCACTGGTTATTTTACCAAAAATTGAGGTGAAATACTTAGACAACAATTTCCTTTCAGTCAACGGAAAAGCAGTGCCGGTAACGGTTTCGGTTACATCAAATTCTACCAATAAAGCTGACGTAGCTATAATTCAACAGCCTGCTGCCAAAACCTCTGCTAATTATATCAATAAAAATTATACTGTAGATGCGTCAAACCCGGTTTCTGTAAACCAGGTTTTTCAGCCTGCTCAAAGTGCATTAAACAGTAAAGAACAAATTGCTGTTGTGGCAACAAGCGGCGCTAAAAATTATGACCGGTACAGCAAAAGCATCAGGTACGATCATATACCTGCCATCACTTATTTTCCTAAAGCATGGGCAAATGTTGTTTCGGCAAATATAAAGATTGCAGGTAAAAAAATCGGGTACATAGCCGGGGCCGGCGATAAGGTGCAGGAAGCGATACAGCAAATGGGATATGCAGTTACAATGTTGCAGGAAAGCGATCTTTCAATACAAAATTTAAAACAATTTGATGCGATTGTAACCGGCGTAAGAGCTTATAATGTGAACCCCTGGCTTAGCAATGCCTATAGCACTTTAATGAATTATGCATATGGCGGCGGCGTTTTAATAGTTCAATACAATACCAACAATAATAATGGCCCTGTAAAGGCAAAGATATTTCCTTATGAATTTACCATCTCACGCAACCGTGTTTCTGAAGAAGATGCCCAGGTAAAATTTATAAATCCTGCAGATCCGTTATTAAATTTTCCCAATAAAATTACTGCTGCGGATTTTGATGGTTGGGTGCAGGAGAGGAGCATTTACAATGCAGAGCAACCTGATCCAAAATTCAGAAGTGTTTTAGCGATGCATGATGAAAATGAAGCTGAGCAATCCGGGAGCCTGATTGCTGCAGATTATGGCAAGGGAAAACTGATTTTCACCGGGCTTGTTTTTTTTAGAGAATTGCCTGCTGGTGTGCCCGGTGCATATAGGTTGT
>JANLXV010000312.1:0-6806 GCA_031365305.1 Chitinophagaceae bacterium | reverse complement strand
GGCGAAAGATAGATAAAATAGAGGAAGTGAATAGGTATGAGGTATGAGGTATCAGCAGTCAGGTATCAGAAATCAGAAAAAAAAGATCATTGCCGCCGGCTGATAGCTGATAGCTGAAAGCTGATGTCTGAAAGCTGATGTCTCACTGCTGCCTTCTGAAAGCTGATGGCTGAAAGCTGATGTCTGACTGCTGATAGCTTAAAGCCTAAAATATCCACACAAAAAATTTATACGTTGCCCAAATAATAAGTACCAGTAATGTAAGCAGTAACAACAGAACCGGGATGATCACCTTCCAGGCTGAACCATTATGGCGGCCTTCAACATAATGTTGCTCCATGAGCTTCATATTTCGCATGTTCGCCTTAAAGGCCACGTCAAATATGTCACCAATGAAAGGTATCGAGCCGGCGAGTAGATCAATCACAATATTCAAAACCATTCTTGCCAATACAAAACCGCTGGCACCTTTGGTTGCCATCATCCATAACATGTAACCAGATACGGCAAATGTTGCAAGATCTCCGGCGCCGGGGATAAGCCCTACCACACCATCAAGACCAAACCTTATATCTGTACCCGGAATTTTAAACTGGGCATCCATTAGTTTAGCCAGGCGACGGAGCTGTTCTAAGCCCTGTTGGTTCGCCGTCTGTTTTATTTGTATAGTCTTCATTATTGTTGTGGTGTTTAGATTGTTCATGCATAATTCGTTCTGTCATTATTATCTACTAAATTCTGCGCCAGTGGAATGTTTTTGTATTGATATCTTTTGCGAACTTTTCGCCAGTGGGAGTTTGGAATTCAAATACTTTATAGCAGTTTGTGCATTAATATTTTCTTTGTCGCAATCCGTTTTTATCTACAACCGTTAATGCCCGGCTAAGATCAATTTCTTTATTTGTCATAATTTCTTCTATAATAAGTCCAGGTTGTTCAGGCTCATACTCATCAAGCCTTAAATAAATTACTCCTTTCTCTGGCTTATAATTATGGCGGAAAATTAGTTCTCCATAATCTCTGTCAAATGTTAGAATTGTTCTTTCTTCATTTATTGCAATTGTCATGATTTCAGAATCCCCTATACCTGCGTTATCCATCCCTATGGAACGAATATCATAGCCTCTTTCTTTTAAATAATAAATGTTTTTGTAAGGAAAATTTTCGTTAGCGAGTAACTTCATCTGAATGATTATGCAGACTTCCTGATCGGAGAAAATAAGAGACTATCATGAATGCATTCCTGTATATAAGTAAATACAGCCAGAAGTGATTCTTTTTTAAGCCGTGGATAATTTTCTAAGATTTGACCTTCATTCCATCCCTGTGCAAGTAAGCCAGTAATATGTTCCACAGAAATACGTGTCCCTTTTATTGTTGGTTTACCAAGCAAAACTTCTTTATCTGAAATAATATAATCTTTCCAATTCATAAAACAATTTAACGAAATTCAAATTTAAGATAAGTCTTTTCAATTTTGAATTATGACTGACGTTTGCAGCTTAACATATTGATTATAATTCAATTCAACCAATCCTTTCCACTCGCAAAAATGTATGACAAGATAAATTAAAACATCTTTCAATTCGGGTCTAAGTATAGCTAAGGCACAAAACCTCGCTACTAACCTTGCGCTAACCTTGATGTAGAAGACATGATAGTTTTCATTAGGTGTTTTTATAGGTTTGAAAAAACTCAGGCAAAATTGGTTTAATTAGTTACAAATTTTAATCTGATATTTCTATTCAATTATCATTCCGCTATAGCAAACTGTTTTAATTTATTATATTTCTGTACTAAACTATTGTTTCGATTTTTGCTGCGTTGTATAAGCATAACTACCAAATCCAAATTTTTATTAATAATGAACCATCAGGGTATGTATGTAGTCAGGCACTGTTTATTCGTAATACTTTTTGTTGCAGCAGTTTTTTCCCCAGTTGCAGCCCAGGATAAATACCGACTACAGCATTGGGATGTGGAAGATGGCATGTCGCAAAGCATAGCCGGCTACATGCTTAAAGATTCACAGGGATTTTTGTGGGTTAGCACAGATAACGGCCTTAGTCGTTTTGATGGCGGATCTTTTAAAAATTATTTTAGCGGTTCAGATAACCAGTCTATCTCTTCAAATCAAACATGGGGACTTATTGAAGATAGTCTTCATAATATTTGGATTGGCAGCAGCAATGGTTTATCAAGATATGATATTGTAGCCGATACGTTCACCCATATACTACCACAATGGCATGATAAAAACACAGAACCTTTCTGGGCCACAAAAGATGAAGTATTATGCGTTGAAAGCAATTTAACCATCACAGCTTATAATATACACACCTTTAAAACAACAGTAAAAGCGAGGATTGATTCATTTGAAAAACTTCAACTGAACTATAATGCCCGCTCTATTGTTTTTGATGCTGCCTCTAATAGTTGTTGGGTATTACAAGGCTATATTAACGGTTCCATCTCCGGGCTGTATAACATATCTATTAAAACAGGAGAGTGCACAAGCTATCTCAGAACCAATTCCCAGCCCATTGCCGGCAAGTCTAACGACGCAGAAGCGCTACGGTTTGATCGCAAAAGATATTGTCTTTGGCTAAACAGCGGCAATGGTCTTGTTCAATTTACACTTGCTGATAAAAAGTTTCACCGTATTGAAGCGTTAAGTAAATACGAAAATCTGAAAGATTACGGCCGGTTTGTGGGCGTAGATATTGACACATCCGGGCGTATATGGTTTGCTTCGGCACCACGGGGTATAATGATCTATAACCCGGATGATCAATCTGTTCAGACCCCATTTGCTGACTCGGGACGGCAACGAAATATTACTGAATATAATTACTGTATTTATTGTGACAGGGATGGCATAGTCTGGTCAACCTTTTGGGTACAAAAGGGCTTATATCAATTGAATCCGTTATCCCCGACAATTACACATTACAGAACTGATATCAATAACCCGACAACTCTCAGTGATGACGCCGTCATTAACAGTGTAAATGCTGAGCATGGTAAACTATGGTTCGGTTCATTCGGTCTAAATATTTTCGATCCGCTAACGGGTTTATTTGAGCGGTTGACTGAAAAAGATTTACCTGGAATAAAAGGTGAAAAAATCATCCCGGTATATTTTGACACCGTTGCCCACAAGGGATGGCTTGTTACAGAATTTGGTTATTATGAAATAGACCTATTGACTAAACATTGTAAACCTGTTAGATTTAAAAACAATAAAGGTGAGGACATCACTAAAGACCTGGGGATACGGATTTTATTTTATGGCGGATATGGAGGTTCTCGCCAGGCAGGTACGGTGCTTCCTGCAGATTACAAGGATGAAAACTATATCTTTATTGCGAACGCAGATAGCGCAATTCTACACCCGGCTTTTAATTTTCCCTATAGCAGTATTTGGCTCTATAGCACCGTTATCAGTACTGATGGTTTGGTTTTTTTGCAGGAGAAAGACGGACCGGTGCATGCTTACTCCAAAGCGAACAGCAAATGGCAGGAAGTGGCTACACCGCTAAGTAAAATTAAAATCTCAAAACTATTTTACACCTTCACTGATCAAACTTATTGGGTTTGGGCCGACGGTACTTTAACACACTATGATAAAGCCTTCAAAAAAATCAAGGCTTATGATGAAAAAAATGGTCTTTCACGTAATGACGTGTTTGGACTTATTGCAGATAATGATGGCAACATCTGGTTTAATACCGACCGCATGATTTCAAAACTTGATATTGCTACCGGTAAAATTTACAATTTATCGGCAAAAGATGGTTTTCAAAAAATGATGTTTTCGCTTGGTACACCTGTTGTCAAAGATTTTAACGGCGACCTGTATTTCCCCTCCGGTGTACGAGGCGGACAAGGTATTGAACGCATTAGGCCATCAGCCTTCAGGCAACAGTATCCGCAGTCATCAGCATATATCAGGTCGTTGCTGGTTAATCAAAAAAAATTGACTGCCTCGCAACACAAAGCCGGTGATCACTTAATATTAAATTATGATGAAAATAATATCAACATCCAAACAGGCGTCATTGATTTTTACTCAAATAACACCTGCCGGATCCGGTATAAGCTTGAAGGCTTGAATGATACCTGGCAATATGGTCCGGCCAACTATATTATTAATTACGATGCATTACCTGCAAAAAATTATAAGTTATTAATACAATCGTCAAACGCTGCTGATGAATTTAACGGCCCTGTTAAAAGTCTTTCAATAACTATCAGGCCACCGTTTTGGAAGACATGGTGGTTTTATACACTCCTGGCTTCAGCGTCCTTAATCATATTGAATATATTATTTCGCATCCGTCTTAAACAAAAAATGCAAATTTTAAAAGTGCGCCAAAAATTACATCGTGATCTGCATGATGATGTTGGTGCAACGCTAAGTGCGGTTAAAGTATATTCGGAAATTTTGCAGTCAGATACACAAAACCCGGTTATCATCGAGCTTATAAAGAATAATGCTATTGATATGATAGACAAGCTGGAGATAATTGCCTGGGCAACCAATCCACAACATGACACCTTTAAAAGTTTTAAAGGCTTAATCAGCCAACATGCCTCATCCATCTGTTATGCAAAGCATATCAGCTTATCAATAAAGAGCCACGATATTAATGATACTGCCGTGATGCAGGGAGATATTCGCCAAAACCTTTTTTTAATTTTTAAAGAAGCTTTGAATAACATTATAAAACACGCAGAAGCTTCGCAATGCAAGGTGTCATTATCTATCGTCAATCAACGGCTGTGTTTTGTTATAAGCGATAATGGTAAAGGCTTTATACAACATGATACCGTTACCGGTAATGGCATAAAAAATATGTACAAACGTGCCGAAGAAATAAAGGCCGCTATGTTAATGCAAAGCGAGGCCGGCAAAGGCACTACACTTACAGTAAACCTGGCAGATAGATTTTAAAATACCATATTTATGGGGGTCAAAAGGGTAACTAATATGGTTAGCTTTGGCATTACATGTTATGATAAACGTTGCAATTATAGAAGACAACTTTCAATACCGCACAGCCATCTCTATCATTTTGCAACTGAATGAAAACATTAAGCTCATCCACAAACTGGACAGTTGCGCCGGATTTATTCCTTTGTTTAGAATGGATAAGCCGGATGTAGTATTGATGGATATTGATCTGCCGGGTATAGATGGCATTACAGGCGTATGGCAAATTAAAATGAACTGGCCTGAGATTAAAGTGCTGATGCTTACGGTTTTTGAAGATGTTGATAGGATTTTTGGTGCAATAAAGGCCGGCGCCAATGGCTATTTGTTAAAAAAAGACAGCCCTCAAAAAATTCTCGATGCCATAGATTTTGTACATCGCGGCGAGAGCCCAATGAATGGCATCATAGCAGCTAAAGTGCTTGATTACTTTCATCATTCGCAGGACAGGAATTCAGTATATTTTGAAAGCAATCTTACCGATAGAGAAAAAGAAATCCTTGACCTTTTAATAAAAGGCTTAAGCTATAAACAGATCGCAGGGAACATTTTTATTTCTGTTGAAACACTCAATTCGCATATAAAAAACATCTATCGCAAACTAAATGTGCATTCACGCAACGAACTCGCCTCACGTTTAGGCCATGTTTGAAAGGCTCTGAATCGGCTCCTTAATTAAACACATCAGTCGAACGACGTGGTACAACCAATCCCATTAAAATTTACACTTTTCATCCTACCAAAGGCTTGGTAGTTGTATCAATACCGGCGATAACTTTCACCAGTTTATGGTATTGTTTAAGCCTATTTCAAAAATTAATTTTAAGAAACAATTGTAAACTATACTATTGAACATTTTATACACATTATTCCCTTTCATATAAAAAAACAATTATGAAAACAAAATTCTTAACACACTTTATTGCAGTACTGGTAATTGGCTTTCTGCTATCATCCTGCCAAAAAGATATAAAGTCTACAGAAAAAGACAAATTATTAAATTCTGGTAATATCGTGGCTGGCAAAAAAACTAACACAACACCGGCTACTATGTCGGTTATTACAAAAGGTCTCAATCATCCAAGAGGATTAAAATTTGGACCAGATGGCAATTTATATGTTGCAGAAGCAGGTACAGGGCCCACTGCATTGTGCAGCACACAAAGTTGCGCTGCTTTGCAACCAAATGTTTTCTCGCCCTATTTTGGTTGCCCTACCGGGGGACGCATATCCAGAATTGATCCATCATCAGGCAACCGGGTAACTGTTGTTGATAATCTGCCTACAAGCGTTGGAACTAATTTGGACGGAACTAAAGCAGACTTTTTCGGACCGGCGGATGTGGCCTTCATCGGTAATACACTGTATGTGCTGCAGTCAGGAGCAGGTTGTGGCCATGGAGTTCCATCTTCAACCAACGGCATATACCGGATTAATTCAGATGGAAGTCATACCATGATCGCTGATTTGGGCTCGTGGTCAGTAGCACATCCGGGAGCCAACAATGAGCCTGATGATTATACCCCTGAAGGCAATTGGTATAGCATGGCAGTTGCGCAAAACAATTTCTATGCATTGGAACCCAATCACGGCAATTTTGTAGAAGTTGGTTTGGATGGAAGCATCCATGAAGTGGTTGATATTTCTGCAAGTGAAGGACATATTGTTCCAACAGCAGTAGCTTATAAAGGCAATTTCTTTGTAGGCGATGTGGGCGTGTTTCCTATTACCGGTATCTCCAGCGTTTTTAAGATTACACCAAGTGGTATAATGAAAAAAATAGCCACAGGGTTTAGTGCCATTGTAGGAC
>JANLXV010000301.1:0-6910 GCA_031365305.1 Chitinophagaceae bacterium | reverse complement strand
CTACGCCCTTTTTATCGTAGTGAATGCCGCCCCATATACTTATGCAAATGCTTGCCAGCACTGCAATAGCTGTTGGTATTGCTATCTTTTTTGCAAAGAATTTTTTGTCGGTGTTCTTGTATTTAAAGTATTGCGTAGTGGCCGTAAGCATTCCGATAATGACCGCTACAAAAACCTGCACTTGGTTGTGAAATCCTTCAGGGTCTTCGCCTACTGCCCACTTTGTGTGGAAAATTTTATTGAACACCGGAAGTGATGTAACAGTTATAATCAACAACGCTGACAAGAACAAAATCAATGAGCCAATAAACATCCAAAACTCACGGCTGTAAGTATTTTCTTCGCGGTGTATGGTGGGTATTTGTTTGTTGCGCTTCGCAAAATAAAAAGCAGCAGGCAACAGAAATACAGCGATGAAAGCAATGAGTTGAAAGTTCATACCGAGGTCGGTAAAAGCATGAACAGAAGTATCGCCGAGTATGCCGCTTCGGGTCAAAAATGTAGAGTACAACACCAGCAAAAACGACAGCAGGTAAAAGACGTAAGTGCTTTTAAGCGAGTAGCCGCTACTGCGATAAATGAGGTTGGTATGCAAACCCGACACCAGCACAAGCCACGGCACCAGCGAAGCATTCTCCACCGGATCCCACGCCCAATACCCACCAAACGTAAGGCTTTCATAAGCCCATGCTGCACCCATCATAATGCCCACGCCCAGGATAGCAACGGAGAACAAAGCCCAAGGCTGCACCGACTTTACCCATGTGTGATCATTTTTCCAAAGCCCGGCCATGGCAAAAGCAAACGGCACCAGCGTGGATGCAAAACCCAAAAACAGCACCGGCGGATGAATGACCATCCAATAGTTTTGAAGCAAGGCGTTAAGGCCATTGCCATCTTTCCAAAATTCTAAATAGTTTTTGATTAAAAGTCCCTGTTTATCCATAAGCCTCGGTGCCGCGTCAAAGAAGTGTTCTTGGCGTAGCAAAACAAATGGACTGCTGCCCACTTTGCTACCAAAAAAATAAACGCCAATCAGCATCGTAGCCAGGCTAAACTGCGCAAAGCTGACGATGGTCATAACAGGTGCTTCCCAGCTTTTTGATTTCCAAATCAGCAACCAGCCCAGCACACAATGCCAGAAACTCCACAGCATAAAACTGCCTTCTTGTCCTTCCCAAAAGCAACTCAACAAATACTCAACTTGCAAGGCACGACTGCTGTGTTGCCACGCATATTTGTACTCAAAAAGATGGTGCGAAATGATGTAGTAAAGCGAAATGAAAACAGCCAGCACTGAAATAGTTTCCAGGAAAAATGCGCCACGAGCCAGCCGCAGCCAACTGTTTTTTTCCTGCACAATGTTGTTGTTGGAGGCTTTATAAAAAGCAATGGTGGCTACCAAAGAAGCCACCAAAGAAAGTATCGCAAAGAAGTGTCCCGTTTGTCCGGGCAGTAAATGTTCTCCTGTAAATTCCATTTGTTTTTTCACACAACGAGACAACGAATACAATGAACACAAAGGCGTTGTCTCGTCATTTTCTCAGTGCCCTTTGTGTGAAACCAAAATTTAGATATTCTTCTTCGCAGCTTCCATGTCGTCTTTATATTTCGATGGGCATTTCAGCAGAATGTCTTTGCACTCAAAATGATTGCCGTCGACACGGCCTTTCAGCACAATGCGTTCGCTCTTTTCAATGTCGGCAGGCTTTGCATTGTGATACACAACTGCTATGCTATTTCCCACTGAATCCACTGCATTAAACGTCAGGTAGTTGGGGTTGGTAACCGGGTCGTAGTGCATACTGTTCTTCTCCATGCGGGCTATGAGGTGTACAAATTTTCCGGGCTTTTGTTTGGCGGAAGTCACCGTGTCATAAGTGGTCACATCGCCCATGAAACTGATGAGCACTGCGATGGAGACCGCTATTAAAACCAGTAAGATGATGTGTGTTTTTTTCATGCTCCGCAATTTGCCGCAAATGTAGTTGAAAATGACAGTGTGATTATAACGCTGTGAAGGCGGGAATTGTTAAAGCGGTTTGGTCAGTTCAAATCTTATAAAGTAAAGGGCAAGGCGAATCTATTTGACTATTGACAGTAAACAGTCAAATAACTATTACATTTGACTATTGACAGTAAATAGTAAACTCTATGGCAGCTATTGATTTCATTGTATCGCTTCTGGAAAAACAACACGACTTGAGTATAAAGGAGATTGTTGAGCAGTCGGGTTTTTCAAAACAAATGGTTCATGTAGCCATCAATCAATTGCTGGAACAGGGAAAAGTAAAGCGGTTGGGCAAAGCCCCTAAAACGATTTACCGAAAAGCAGATGCAAGCACAGCGGCCAAAAAAGATCATGGCATTGATGAGGACAAACAGGAGTTTCTGAAAAAAGAGTTCATACAAGTAACCGAAACAGGCAACCTAATAGCAGGTGAAGAAGCATTTGCCTATTGGTGCTATCAGCGAAAATTACCGGTAACAAAGACCTTAGATGAATTCATTAAAACCAAAGCCAAATACGAACAATTCTATGAAACCAGCGGCATCATTAATGGCTACGGCAAGCTAAAAAATACAGAGGGCTATGATAAAATATGGCTTGACCAGTTGTATTACCTCGATTTCTACGCAATAGAAAGATTCGGAAAAACAAAACTTGGAACACTCCTACACTTTGCCAAACAGGGGCAAAACAAGTTTTTGATGCAAATGCTGATGAAGGAAATTGATGGCAGGGTAAAAGAGTTTGTAAGCAAACAGAGAATTGATGCAGTAGTTTTTGTGCCACCTACCATCAGAAGAGAAGTGCAGTTGATGAAGTTTATCCAAACCAAACTAAACTTGTCATTGCCCGTTATTCAACTAAAAAAAATCAGCGGAATAATTCCCATTCCGCAAAAGTCATTGTCGAAACTGAGTGAAAGAATAGCAAATGCAGACAACTCTTTTGCGGTGACAGAAACCCGAAAGTTTAACCATGTTCTGATGATTGATGATGCGGTAGGCTCAGGCTCCACGCTGAACCAGATTGCACAAAAACTAAAGCAAAAAGAAGTAGCAAAGAAAATTACCGGACTCGCTGTGGTAGGCAGTTTCAAAGGGTTTGATGTAATTACGGATGTGTAACTATTCCTTTCTCAATAGTAGTTCAACCCGATATGCTCCCTTACCAATTTCATGGTGGCATTAGCGCTGCGGTTTGCTTTTTCTGCGCCGCTTTCCATGATTTGTTGCAGGGCTTTTTCATCGTTCAAGAGTGCCTCCGCTTTTTCTCGAATGGGGCTAATGAACTGCACCATGTCTTCACCCAGTTGCTTTTTCAGGTCGCCATAGCGAATGGTGCAGTTGTTATAATCTGCTTCAAATTTTGCAACAACATCAGTACTGCTCACCAGTTTCAGCAGCAAAAAGATGTTCTCAATATAATCAGGCTTAGGAGCATTGGGCACTGTGGGTCCCGCATCTGTCATGGCTTTCTTCACTTTGTTGCGAATCATGTCATCGCTGTCGGCCAGGTATAGTGTAGCCATTTGGTTTTCGCTTTTGCTCATTTTACCAAGGCCATCCAGCGACGGCACTTTAACCAAATTGTCACTATAATTAAAGGCAACAGGCTCCGGAAAAAGATTGCCATACCGGTGATTAAAGCGGTTCACAAAATTTCTAGCCATCTCAAGGTGCTGCTCCTGATCTTTACCAACAGGCACAAAACTGGCCCGGTGCAATAGAATATCTGCGGCCTGCAACACGGGGTAAGTTAGCAAACCGGCATTTATATTGTCTGGCTGGCTCCTCGCCTTTTCTTTAAATGTTACAGTCTTCTCCAGCTCGCCTTTGTACGCCAGCATATTAAGGTACAGGTATAATTCCCCGGTTTCATACACATGACTCTGGCAATACAATGTGGCTTTTTCAGGATCCAGGCCGCAGGCAATGTTTTCAGCCAATACGCGGTGAACATTGGCTTTCAGATTTTTTGTATCGGGATGCGTGGTTAAACTATGCTGATCTGCCACCATAAAAAAACAGGTAAAATCATCTTGCATCTTTATATAATTTCTTATAGCGCCAAAATAATTTCCCAGGTGTAAAAACCCTGTTGGCCTTATACCACTCATTACTATCTGCCCTGTATTTTGCATAGCCGGCGAAGTTAATTAAGGTTTGTGATTAAGATTATACATTTAAGCCTTTGAGAAAAAGTTTGGCTGCAAAAGGTTTTATATATTTTTACCGGATGAAAGTGGATGATGAACTTATAGATAACCTGGCCAGGCTTGCACGGCTTGAATTTAATAAAGCAGATAAAGAAGAAATAAGGCAGGACCTGGAAAAGATGATCTCTTTTATTGATAAGCTAAATGAACTGGATACAACAGGTGTTGAACCGTTGCTGCATATAAGTAACAGTATAAACGTATTAAGAGAAGATGAAGTAAAGGGCAGCGTTTGCACGGAAGATGCGTTAAAAAATGCCCCACATCATGATGAACATTTTTTTAAAGTACCAAAGGTTATCAGGAAGTAAGTAAATTGTAGATGTAATTCTATATTATCGTAAACTAACATTTTTTAGCATAAGCGTTCAGCATGTCATTAATCATTCATCTTGAAAAAATTTGCAAGAGCTACTATATGGGCCGGCAGGAGTTGCAGGTACTTAAAGGCCTCTCTTTAGATATTGCAAAGAACGAATACGTAGCCCTTATGGGGCCGAGTGGAAGCGGGAAAAGCACGCTGATGAATATTCTTGGGTGTTTGGACTCCCCTACCGCAGGCTTATATATTTTAAATGGGAAAGATGTAAGTAAGATGCCCGATAACGATTTAGCAACGGTTAGAAACCAGGAGATCGGCTTTGTATTTCAGCAATTTAATTTGTTGCCACGTTTAACGGCTGCAGAAAATGTGGCTTTGCCCTTAGTGTATAATGGTACGCCAAAAAAACAACGTATGGAGCAGGCGCTTGAAATGCTGAGCCGTGTAGGCCTGGCTGATAGAAGCCATCATAAACCCAATGAGCTTTCCGGCGGACAAGGGCAACGGGTTGCCATTGCCAGGGCTTTGGTTAATACGCCATCTATTATTTTAGCTGATGAACCCACAGGTAATCTGGATTCAAAAACTTCTATAGAAATTATGGATATTTTCGGCAAAATCCACAGCGAAGGCAATACAGTAATATTAGTAACGCATGAAGAAGATATTGCCAATCATGCTCACCGGATCATCCGCTTAAAAGATGGTGTCATTGAAAGTGATAAATCCCGTGCAGAACTGTCCCTGGTTAATCACTGAGTCATTGGTCAATGTTCATTGGTCATTAGTCAATTGTCATTAGTCATTCTCATTTAAGTTTTCATTTTTACTTTTTCATTTTTACTTTTTACTTTACTTCATGTCTTTAAAAATCTATACCAAAACCGGCGACCTTGGCACTACCAGCCTGATTGGTGGAACAAAGGTTTCAAAAAGCAACTTACGTATTGAAACGTATGGCTCTGTTGATGAATTAAATTCACACCTGGGCCTGTTAATAGATACCTGTGATGATGATGCTTCCCGGCAAACCCTTAAAGAAATTCAGGATCGGTTATTTACCATTGGCTCATCTTTAGCCTGCGACCCGGAGAAAGAATCAAAAATGAAAATTCCTGATCTGAAGGAGACTGATGTAGAATTTCTGGAAAGAGAAATTGACCGGATGAATGAAGCTTTGCCTGACATGAAACACTTTATTTTACCCGGCGGGCATGTGGCTGTATCTAACATTCATATAGCCAGGTGCGTTTGCCGGCGGGTAGAAAGATGGTGTGTAAATATGCACGATCATCAATTGTTTATTGACCCGCTTATTATTAAATACATAAACCGCTTAAGCGATTATCTTTTTGTTCTGGCAAGATATATCGGGCAAATTTTAAAGGTTACTGAAACGCCCTGGCGGCCACGATTGTAAATTGTATTGCACCTTTTTAGCCAGCATTTTTTGTTTGATAAACATCTTGCGGCAACTCACTATTTTCCATCAGGCCATCTTTCATGTGCAGTATTCTATCGCTGAGCTTTGCCAGTTCTTCGTTATGTGTTACAATTAAAAAGGTTTGCTTAAAACGATCCCTGAGATCAATAAATAAATTATGCAACTCTTTAGCATTGGCAGAATCCAGATTGCCGGTAGGCTCATCGGCCATTACTAAAGAGGGATTATTGATCAGTGCACGGGCAACAGCCACTCTTTGCTGCTCGCCGCCAGACAGTTCATTTGGCTTATGTTCAGCCCTGCCTTCCAGACCGAGCAGTTGTAAAAGTTCGGCGGCTCTTGTACTAACCTCTCCCCGGCTTTTGCCCGCAATCCAGCCGGGAATGCATACATTTTCAAGGGCTGTAAACTCTGGTAGTAAATGGTGAAACTGGAAGACAAATCCAATATGCGTATTCCTGAAAGCTGCAAGTTTCCGGCCTTTGAGCTTATCAACCTGCACATCATCTAAAAATATTGTTCCGGCATCAGGTTTATCAAGGGTGCCCAAAATATGCAGTCAAGTACTTTTGCCGGCCCCGGATGAGCCCACAATGCTAACAATCTCTCCTTTATTTACTGAAATTTCTACGCCTTTTAACACATGTAAACTGCCATATTGCTTGTGTATACCTGCTGCACTTAACATTCTTAAATATAAATTTTATGATGCAAGATGAAATAAATTTCAAATTTCAACGTCAATAATTCCGCTGGCAAATAATGATTACCTGCCGGTAAAACAACTTTTGGTTATTAAAGGATTACTTATACATTTGCGAAAAATTAGCAGGTTTACAGCTAATTTTAAAGCATTAAAATTGAAACTATGTTTTGGACTTTAGAACTTGCATCACATCTTGAAGATGCACCATGGCC
>JANLXV010000283.1:0-8187 GCA_031365305.1 Chitinophagaceae bacterium | reverse complement strand
GTTTGAGAAACAGTCTTACCATTTTTATCAACAGCCACTATAGCAAATTTCACCGGCTGGTTTAATGGATAGTAATAAGAGCCATCATCTTTAAGCCCAAAGAAAACATCCTGCGTAAAGATGTTTGCAGATATCATCCTGCTCACGGGACGGCCCGTTTCATCAAATACTGTTGTATAAAAATTAGCCTGCAATAACCCCGTGTTATTATAAAGTTGCGGTACTGTATACCCTTCAGCAGCATTACCGTTTGCATCTGTTTTACCTTGCTTAAGTACTTTATCAAAAAAGGTTTGCTGGTTAGCTAAAGTAAAATCATAGTCTTTAAAATTATCAGCCTTAAACTGTTTTTGTTTTACCTGTATCTCTGTTTCATAATTACGATTGGCGGCCGGCGGACCAAAAAAGTTAACTGCATTAATGTTGAGCGAATTGCTATCGCCGGGCTTAAGAAGATCCCTGCTAAGTTTGGCTGTGACTTTGATGCGGTCGGGCACAAATTCTTCTATCATGAAGTTTTTGGAAGACAGCAATATGTCATTTGAACTGAATACTTCCATCAGGTAACTACCCGTTACGGCTGCTATGTCTATGTTGAGGCCGCCTTCCAGCGCACCCTGTTCATTCAATGCTTTCCGCATTGAGGCCAGTTCTTTGCCATTGGGTAATGAGAACTTAATTTTTACAGGAATAGCGCCAGGGCTTTTCCAGTTATTATCTCTCAGCAACACGGCATAATTTATCTTTTCACCCGGCCGGTAAATATCTCTTTCAGCATATACAAATGCATCAAGACCTGTAACGTTGTTGCGTTTGCCGCCTACATCAAATCTTGACATATTTACTTTTGTACTGTTGAATGGCATGTAAGTAAAATCGTCTGCAGATTTAGCAATGATCATCGCTGGCTTAAAGCCTGCAAATTCTCTTGAGGCTACGGCTATCTCTGCGATGCCATCTTTATTAGTAGCACCTGTACCCAAAAGCTGGTTGTTACCGCCGTAGACATTTAGCGTAATACCATCAAGGCCTGCAGCCGTTTTTATTGAATTGGCAAATACAACAATTTTATTTTTTCCCTGCCGGGCTATTAGGCCTATGTCAGACATTGATATGAACCTGCTGTCTCTTACCCAATAATCTTGTGTAGACCTTATCATCAAATGGTAAATGCCTTTTACATCAGGCAGACGATCTTCAAACTGCGCCATGTTTAAGACTCTGCCCCCACCCGATTTTGGCAAGGCTCTTACATCAATCTCTTTACTATATACAATATCTCCTGCAATGGATTCGCTGTAATCATTATAGCTGTCTTCTTCATAAGATGCATATCCGGCATCGTCATTATTATCTTTTGGCGTATAACCATAACGTTGCGCCATAAGGAGATTGCTTTCATAAATTTTAGAGATCACCAGTTTTACTTTAGACACATTGGTAATATTTACCTCTACATTGCCACTGCCACGTTTTGATAAATACATGGCTTTGGTGTTGTTGAATTTAATATTGGCTTCGAGCTGGCCAAAGGCTACACTGCCATTATAATCTTCATTAAGTACACCGCCAACTATTCCCCGTAAACCTTTTTCTATCGTAAGCACATAACTGTTTTCCGGGTTAAACTTATCGCTGTGGATGGCAAAACCTGCAGCATCGGCTTCAACAGAAAAAGCTACAGCCGGCTCCAGCCTGATAAACGATTTTAAAGCATCGCCTGTTAATTGCTGGCTTGTATAAATATGAACAACGCCTTCCGCACCGTCATGCTCAGCCTGTACTTCACTTATATTTAATACAAAAGGCGATGGAATAGTTAATGCAGATTGTATATCATCGGTGGTAACATCTTTGCCACCCTGCGCAGCTAAACCTTTTTGCAAAGTAAGCCTGGCATCGTACGTCTTATTTTCGGCCTTTATGGTATTAAGTAAAAATGTTATGGTTTTAGATGGCGACAAGGCCTGCATAGTATAAGGCACAGATGCAGCATTAATTTCTATCTTAAGCTTATCCTTCAATTGGCCGGGATCAACAGGATAATTAAAATTCAATGTCAATTGCGGCACTGCTGTTTTACTGCCTTCGGTTTGCAGGATCCATATAACCTGTGCATCAGCTAACTGCAATGGCGCTGTATGAAATTGTAATTTATCCTCATCTTTTACCTTATCATATTTTGAATTTTGGAACAGTTCATCTTTAATATTTACCTTATAAGTAGTTGATGGCGCCAATGGTTTTGCAGGGGAAAACACCAATTCATCAGGGCCATTCCAGCGGAAACGGCCTGGTATTGCTGGCGTAAAACCAAGATAATCACTGGAGTCCCAAACATTGAGCATGGAGTCTGGCATCATGGCCTGGTTAAACCTGAATACAAGATTGCCTAATTGCGGCACTTCGCCCTTTGCATTAGTATACTCTACGGCAACAAAATCTCTCTTGCATGATGTAAAACAAACTATAGCACTAATGATGAAAAAAGTGAAAAACAAAAATTTATTTAGCATAAACCATAAGTTATTTAAGAAAGATAAAATAATAATGATGATGTTCTAAAGTTTTAGAACTGTTTTAAAATATGGCGAAGAAATCTGAATTTACATTTAAAAAGAGATTAACTACGCAGATGTTTTTAAAATTATCCGGAAAATCCGGGCCAGCTAAAATCCGGCAATTCTCAGGATGGCTTGTATTAGTTACGGGCTGCCTGTTAGCCGTTTTTTTTGGGTTGAATATTATCTTCCCGCTAAAAGACAGCATAGAGTATTCGCAAGTAATACGGGATGCAGACGGCAATCTTATTAATGCATTTTTAACCAGCGATGATAAATGGAGATTGAAAACTGAACTGTCAGAAATTTCACCGCTTTTACAAAAAACCATCATCGCCAAAGAAGATAAATATTTTTATTATCATCCCGGCATTAACCTGTTAGCCATAGCAAGAGCAGCGTTTAGGAACATTGTTCATTTTAAAACAATCTCAGGCGCTTCAACTATCACCATGCAGGTAGCTAAGGCGTTGCAACCCCGGCAGCGTACTTTAGGCACCAAGCTTATTGAGTGCTTTAGAAGCGCACAACTTGAATTGAAGTTTAGTAAACGCGAAATCTTACAACTCTACCTTAATCTTGTGCCGTACGGCGGAAATATTGAAGGCGTGAAAGCTGCTTCTCTTTTGTATTTTAATAAAAATCCTGATCATTTGTCCTTAGCGGAGATCACTGCGCTTTCTATCATTCCCAATAAACCTTCATCACTCATAATTGGTAAACACACCAATAGCATCATAAAACAGCGTAACATTTGGCTGCATCGTTTTGCAAAAGAAAAAGTGTTTACCTCCAAAGAAATAGCCGATGCCTTAGCCGAGCCGCTTAAAGCTAAACGGTTATCGTTTCCGCATTATGTTCCTCACCTGGCGTATAAATTAAAACAGGAATATCAAGGTAACGAGATAAGAACGGCCATAAAAATGAACACGCAGCTAAAGGTTGAACAACTTACCGCAGATTATATCCGTGGCATGCGCCTGAAGAATATTCAAAATGCAGCCGTGGTTATTCTTGATAATAACACCCATGAGATCATTACCTATTTAGGTTCTGCAGCTTTTAATGATACTACTGATGCCGGGCAGGTAAACGGCGCCGCAGCCATAAGGCAGCCAGGCAGTACATTGAAACCATTATTGTATGGGCTATGTATTGATGAAGGTTTGCTTACACCGGGCCAGGTAATTACAGACGTGCCCGTTAATTATAATGGGTATGCGCCGGAAAACTATGACCAGAATTTTAATGGGTATGTAACGATGACTTATGCTCTCGAAAATTCTCTGAACATCCCGGCAGTTAAAAGCCTTAAAAGGCTTGGTACGGAGCGCATGATCAATACATTGATAAAAGCGAATTTCAAGCAAGTACAAAAAGAACAAAATAGTCTTGGTCTTTCTTTAATATTAGGGGGCTGCGGAGCCACTTTGGAACAGCTTACCGGTTTATTTTCAGCTTTTGCCAATGAGGGTGAATACACACCACCCGTATTTGTCAGGAACAATGTGTTATCAAAAAAAAGGCGGCTGTTATCTCCGGCAGCGAGTTATTTAATAACAAATATTCTGAGCAACGTAAAGCGCCCGGACTTCCCATTGAACTGGCAGGCGACCGAACACATGCCTAAGATCGCCTGGAAAACGGGGACATCTTATGGCCGCAAAGATGCCTGGAGCATTGGCTATAACCGCCGGTTCACAGTTGGTGTTTGGGTCGGCAATTTTTCTGCCACGGGTGTAGCAGAATTAAGTGGCGCCAGTGTTGCTACGCCTTTGCTGTTTAAAATATTCAATACCATTCAATACAACACATCCAACGATTGGTTTGCACCGCCGCAAAGTTGCGAACAAAGAATGGTGTGCCGTGAAACAGGTTTACCTCCCGGGCCTTATTGTACTGATGTAATTTTAGATGATTATATCCCTCTTGTTAGTTCAACAATGGTGTGCAGGCACGTTGAAGAGATTGCTGTTTCGCCAAAGGAAGATATCAGCTATTGTAAAAGCTGCCTGCCCGCAAACGGTTACATCAAAAAAATGTACCGGGTTATTGACCCCGATATGCAGGCCTATTTATCTCAGTGCTCCATTGCTTATGAACACATTCCCCCTCACAATCCGGAATGTGAAAAGATATTTGATGGCTCTGGCCCTGCTATCACCTCGCCTGTTAACGGCTCAGAGTATTTCATTTATAAAAAAAATAAAGAACCCCTGCAGCTTTCAGCCCATACACCGGCTGATGTAGCAAAAATTTACTGGTATATAAACGACAGGTTTTATAAAATCACCGGTGCCGGTGAAAAGTGTTTTTTTGCGCCTGATGAAGGACCGGTTAAAATTTCCTGCACGGATGATAAGGGCCGGAATAAAAATATCTGGATAAAAGTTAAATATGTATTATTATAAAGTTGACAATGCTATTGGGTATTTCAAGGCTATAATTTCAACTAACTTTGAGGCATGAGACCCTTGCTACGTTCCGTTATTGCTTTCACTTTTATACTTTTATTTTTTTCTGGCTGTAACCAAAAGCCTTACCCCGCCTCATCTTTCAACGATCCGATTACTTACATAAATACCGTAAGAAAATTAAATGATGTTGTAGTTGAAAATATATTTACACCCGTAGTTGCTTCAAGAAATTATGCCTACGCTAATATTGCAGCTTACGAAATTGCTTCTCTTGGTGATGATAGCCTGCCAACATTGCACGGTAAAATAAAAGACTTGCCGCAAATGCCGGCACCTGCTGATATATCAAAAATAAATAAACAGTTTGCTGCCTTGTGGGCCTTTTGTAAAGTTGGTAACGCAGTAACATTTCCGGAAGGCAGCATGGGCGAATACATGGCCGGCCTTGAAAAAAAGGCAAATGATGAAGGAATGCCCGATGCTATAATAGAGGCCAGTAAAGCCTACGCTAATATGGTTGGTGATAGCATAATGCAGTGGGCCAAAGGAGATAATTATGCCAGGACAAGAAGTTCGAGCAAATTTACCGTTACCGATGAAGAAAATCGTTGGTCGCCTACCCCGCCTGCTTATGCACAGGCTGTTGAACCACATTGGAATGAGATAAGATCACTATTAATGGATAGCGCCTCACAATTTATTTGCCCCCGGCCACCGGTGTACGACGTTACGCATAAAAACAGCCAGTTTTATAAAGAGGTTATGCTTATTAAAACAATGGTAGATAGCCTGACAGATGAACAAAAGCATATCGCCAAATTTTGGGACGATAATCCTTTTGAATTACACATCTCCGGCCACGTAATGTTTGCCACTAAAAAATTTTCACCACCCGGGCATTGGTTAAATATAATCGGCGTAGTTGCCAAGCAAAATCAGCTATCTTTTAACGAGACCATCCAAATCTATACTTATGCTTCAATAGCCATTTTTGAAAGCTTTATTGTTTGCTGGGATGAAAAATACAGGAGTAATTATATCCGGCCTGAAACAGTGATCAATAAATATATTGACCCTGAATGGCGGCCATTTATACAAACGCCTCCCTTTCCTGAATATACAAGTGGTCATGCAGCAATGTCCGGTGCCCTGGCCGAAGTGCTTACCGGGTATTTTGGAGATAATTATAAATTCACTGATACAACGCAGGAAGTATTTGATATTAAACAACGAAGCTTTACATCCTTTCGCCAGGCCGCTGCAGAAGCAGGCATGTCCCGCTGTTATGGTGGCATTCATTATGTAAACACTTTTAATGTAAGTGCTGAACAGGGCAAAGCCGTAGGGCAGTATGTAATAAGAAGATTGGACATTAAGCCATTGAAGTAATCAGTATATTTAGCAGCCATTTTATTAACTGATGAATAACTGCTGCATACTGTATGTCAAACTTTAAACCCCGGCTTTCCTTTGCACAAATTATAAATATGAATGTCGGGTTCTTTGGCATTCAGTACAGCTTTGGGCTGCAACAAAGCGCCGTTAATCCGATTTACGATTTTTTGGGCGCCACACCAGATCAGATTCCATTACTCAATTTAGCGGGGCCGGTAACAGGCCTGTTAATACAACCACTCATTGGTGCACTCAGTGATAAAACGTGGTCGCCACGCTTTGGGCGGCGCAAACCTTATTTTTTTATCGGGGCTTTATTTTGCAGCCTGTGTCTTTTTTTATATCCGTTTAGCAGTTCACTCTGGATGGCTGTAGGATTATTGTGGGTATTGGATGCTGCAAACAATACGGCTATGGAACCTTACCGGGCTTTAATAGCAGACAAACTTCCAGCAGAACAACATGCCACGGGCTTTTTATCGCAAAGCTTTTTTACAGGCCTTGGTATTACATTGGCTAACGTGTCTCTGTTCATCTTTCAAAAAAATATAAAAGGCGATCATGGGCAAATTCCGTATTGGGTTTTCGCTTCTTTTTTCTTGGGTTCTGTTTGTTCCATCACATCAGTAGCATGGTCTATTTATAAAACGCCGGAAATACCGCCAACGCCTGAAGAACTCAAAGAATTACAGGAAAACAAAGGCGGCATTTTTCAACCTTTTATTGAAATTTCTGCGGCTATAAAAGATATGCCGAAAGTGATGTGGCAACTGGCGCTGGTGTATTTGTTTCAATGGTATGCTTTGTTTTGTTATTGGCAGAATGCGTCTAAAAGCATTGCTCAATCTGTTTGGAAAACATCACCATCGCTTAATAAAAATTTATATGAAGAAGCCGTGGGGTGGACGGGGCTCGTAAACGGCTGGTACAATATAGTAACCTTTTTATGCGCCTTCAGCCTTGTCGGTTTAGCAAGAAGGTATAGCCCTAAAATGGTGCATTTGGGTTGTTTGATATTGGCAGGTATAGGGCTTTTAATATTCCCACATATAGAAAATAAATACCTGTTGTTTGTGCCGATGATCGGTTTTGGTATTGCCTGGGCCAGCATGATGGGCGTGCCATATCTCATGGTTGTAAATGATATTCCTAAATCGAGATATGGTGTTTACATGGGCATTATAAATATGATGATTGTAATACCTATGATTTTACAGAACCTTACTTTCGGTTATGTTCTAAAACACTTTCTTGGCAACGATTCTGGTAAGGCGGTTACGTTTGCCGGAATATTTCTTTTGCTGGCAGCCGTGGCAACGCTTTTAATTAAAGCGAAAAAAGTAGATGTAGACCTGGACGTAGCTATAAACATACAACCGCATTAATATCAAAAAATAATAAACCTTCCACATGAAAATCTTATGTATTGGTGAAGCCCTGATTGACATGATTTGTACCAACACCGGCGCAACACTTGCAGAAGGTGAACATTTTTTAAAAAAGCCTGGTGGTGCGCCAACTAATGTAGCTGCAGCTATTGCCGCCCTTGGCGGAGATGTATTGCTCGCCGCAAAAGTAGGGGCGGATCCCTTTGGCAAGCAACTTATTGAAGTAATGAAAGATTTTGGTGTGTCCACAATATGGATGTTGCAGGATAAATTCCATTTTACCACGTTTGCCTTTGTCTCATTAATGAAAGATGGACAAAGAGATTTTGTTTTTAACCGCGGCGCCGATGGTGAGCTGAGCGAAAGCGATCTGTCTTCAATTGATTTGGATGAATGTTCAATAATACATTTCGGCTCAGCTACAGC
>JANLXV010000278.1:0-10336 GCA_031365305.1 Chitinophagaceae bacterium | reverse complement strand
GTTATTGAAAACAAATAGTCAAAAATGCTAAGAGTACTGTTGCCTTATTCCTGTGTAATAGTTTTAATGCCGCTGTGTTGCCAGTTTTTACCTGAGGGCGCAGTTACGTTCACGGCTTCACTTTTTCTTTCCCAGATTTTTACTGTTGCAAAAGATTTATTCGTCCAGGTTATTGTGCCTTCTTTTTTGAAACCATTGACTGAATAATTGTCAAAGGTCATAACGGATGTACTGCCTGTATTCCTCAAAAAGTTTGAAACCACGAGATGAATAACACCTTTTCGGGTTACGCCATTGATTGATGTACACCCGTCACCAAAATCAACAGTGATCATCTTAGGGAAACCTTCCAAAGGACTCACAGTAACAGTAGCGCAGCCTGCAATATCTTCGGCGCCGTTAAAGGTTACCTTTGTGTTCCCTGAAAAATTATTTTCAACAGAGGTTTGAATTAATAAATCCTGCGCATCCTCTTCAAGATTATCAGAGATGGCTTGCTGGGAACTTAATTCAAAAGTAACATCATCATCATTATCAGTTTTTACATCATTTTTTTTACATGATGAGTAACTTAGAGTGATAACCATTAAAAGAAAAAATGCTGCGGTTGTTAGTTTCATAAATTTTTATTTGAAGCGATATGACCTGCGCCCTGGTTGAAAGTTTAAAAAGGATATATGTATTATTTGGTTAAAACGCCGTGGCTGCTAAAAAAAGTATATCCTGATTGTATATGGAGCATAAATACTTCTGAAAATGTGTTGTATTTAACTTTTGATGATGGGCCGCATCCGCAGGCAACACGATTTGTGTTAGACCAATTAAAACAACACAATGCCAGGGCAACTTTTTTTTGTATAGGCAAAAATGTTGATGCGCATTTTGAAATTTATAAAGAGATAATTGGTGCAGGCCATAAGCCGGGTAACCACACTTACTCACATTTGAATGGCTGGAAAACGCCGGATGAAAAGTATCTACAGGATATATATGCAGCTAAAAAAATTATTGACAGTGCACTCTTTCGCCCACCATATGGGCGCATCACAAAATTTCAACTGGCACAATTGCATGGCGCAAAATATAATTTAAAACCAATAATGTGGGATGTGCTTAGCGGTGATTTTGATCCTAAAATTTCAAATGAAAATTGCCTGAAAAATGTTGTAAAAAATTCGGGAGCCGGTTCTATAATCGTATTTCATGACAGCGAAAAATGCTTTAATAAATTGCAATTTGTTTTGCCAAAAGTGCTGGATTATTTTAGCAAGGAAGGCTACGCTTTTAAATCACTTTAAAAATGGATTTTCTTAAAAAAAGAATGGGCCGGGGTAGAAACCCTGGCCCGTTTTTAATCCGTACCCTATGAAAACTTGAATAAAGCTACAACAATAATCCCCGTTGTGCAATAGGTATTTAAAATACTTTGAGCTAAAATAATTAGTATCTAAGTTGATTATCAACGAATTGTTCTAACAAATTTACCGTTTTATCAAGGTATTCTTTCTAAGAATGTATAGTATTTTTACTATGGAGTTTTGAAGACAGACTACATAATTGAAGTTGAAAAAAAAGATAGATTTTCGTTATAACACTCTGAATATTTTTTAATTGCAGAAAAATATGGTCTTTTTTCCTGAGAGGTTAGGTAAACAAACTCCATCGTATTTTTACTATGCAAAGATAAAATGAGTAAAATATTTTATAGTAATTTTTCTACATGATAACAGTAAAATAAATAACGTGCAATAACATTATCCTTAAAATAAATTAATTTAAAAAAGAATACGCTTGATTACCTCAACATTAAATTTTATAGTTTGACCTTAACCGATACACATACACATCTCTATCTCAGTGACTTTGAAAAAGACATTAATGAGGTTATCATCAGGGCAAATGCAGCAGGTGTAACAAAATTTTATTTGCCTGCCATTGACAGCACTGAAACAAAGGCGTTGTTATCACTTGAAAACGCTTTCCCCGGTAAATGTTTTGCTATGGCTGGTCTTCACCCATGTTCAATAAAGGATGATTTTAAAAAAGAATTGGATACCGTTCATAAGCAACTTGTTGAACGATCATTCGCCGCCATAGGTGAAACAGGTCTTGATTTTTTTTGGGATAAAACTTACACCGAACAACAATATCAAGCCTTAGAGCAACAGATTAAATGGGCAGTAGAATTTGATTTGCCAATAGTTTTACACACGAGGAACGCAACGCAGGAAACTATTGACGTAATCAGAAAAAATAAGGTAGACAATTTAAGAGGCATATTTCATTGCTTCAGCGGAACGAAGGAAGAGGCAAAAGAGATCATTGAGCTGGGCTTTTTTCTCGGCATTGGCGGCGTGGTAACTTATAAAAATGCCGGGCTTGCAGAAGTGATCAATAATGTTAGTTTAGAGCATATTGTTTTGGAAACGGACTCACCCTACCTTACCCCCGTACCTTTCAGGGGTAAAAGAAACGAGAGCAGTTATTTAAAAATCATAGCCGAAAAAATAGCCGCCGTCAAAAACATTCCCGTGGAAGATGTGGCTGAAGTCACCACAAAAAATGCAGAAAATATTTTTAAAAAAAGTAAAACCTAATGATCAGCATTTAATATCCTGAATGGTTCTAACGGGAGATTTCTTACCAGCCAAAAAACAGTAATTACTACGAGAAAAAACTTAGGCTTATTTAAAGCCTGCCATGCCTGCGTAGCTCTGCCTGTAAAAAAAGAAAACAGTCCGATTATTATTACAGGCAAAAAAATAACGACAAGCATATTGTAATCCATCGCCTGCAAAATATTACCATGCGTTAATTGATGAATGGCCCTGCTGCTGCCACATCCCGGGCAATTAAAACCGGTAAGTTTTTTAAATACGCAAGGCGGATAGAACGCAGCAGTTACAGGATCAAATAAAAAAATAATTATACAGGCTGCCAGGAAGGTGAGCAGCGTTAGAGCGTTTATAAAACGCTTATTGTTATGGTATATTTCAATACTGGCCAACTGTTCCTAAAGAATATAATACCCCATAAATAATATAAAAGATAATTCCTGCAACAAGGCCATAGACTGCCCACTGCTTGGCCTTTTTCGCTTCTTCCTGGGCTTCATTATATTTACGGGAAGCATATAAATTATTCACTTTTGTTGCATGAATTATAGAAACAATACCCAATGGCGGGCAACATAGTAACGTTGAAGCAATGGCCCACACCAGGTTATTATCAGGCCTTAAAGGAGCAGGATTATTATGAATATCATCGTCACGGCCATAAGGGGGTTTTGGCGGCGGATCGGGTGGTGGTATCGGGCCAGGGCCAGGTTTTGGCAACACCTGCTTTATAGCTTCGGCCAGGTTCCTTACATCATCTTCAAATCTTTTCGGATCTATTTCTACAAATTGCCGCCGGCATAGAGGCCACAAATTTTCCGGTAATTGTTCTGACGTTGGCATTGGTGTACCGTCGAATAAAACCGGTATAACCTGTACGCCCCTGTCAAGTGCAGTTGATATTTCAAGTCTTACAAAATCATCAGGTTCCTGTATACGAAGAGTCCCATCTGCATTTTTTGCATTAAGCCAATTTTTCCCGATTATCACCAGGAGCACATTACATTTTGCCAGGGCATTTTCAATGCTCATCATAAAATCGTCGCCGGGGCGAATGGCATTGAAATCCTTAAATAACTGGTCTTTGGTAAAATATTTTTGAAGATCGTTATACAGTGCCAGGGCATTCCAGTTACTATCATCTTTGCGATAGTTTATAAAGATTGTGCCTTGGGAGCTTGCCATCTTGGTAAGATATTAGTGAATGTTACCTATAAAAATATATTTAGTTTTTTATATATCACACACTTTTTAATATAGTCATCAAAAAAATAGTAATCCTTATCCCTAAAGACTAAGTGTACCCTGGTAATAGTCTAAAATTTTTGTACGTAATATATATTCGTACTTAGCAATGATCAGATTAATGCGTGACCTGTCCAGGTTGTTCTTGGCAATCAGATATTCAACCTGGTTGGATACCCCTGCATTATAACGCACTTCTGCAATTTTATAAGCCCCGGCAAAATCAGCTACCTGTGTTTTTAACGTTGAGAATTTTTTATAGCCTGCGCTAACATTGAAGAAGGCTTGTTCAACAGACTGGGATAACGTGTTAGCAGCATTCTGTTGAAGGAATAAAGCATTTTCATACCGGGCTTTTGCCAATGTAATATTATTTCTCGCCTGTCGATAATTGATAATGGGGATGCGGATATAAGCGCTAACTGATGTACTATAATTATTCTTAAATTGATCGGAGTAATTGATTTTTTGATTAACAAAATTGTTCTGGTTGGTTATTACCGGGATATCGCTTCCGTTTACGGTCACATAGTCTCCTGAAGGAACTTTAGTGGTATTTAAAAGCAATGATGTACTGGCGGAACTTGAATAATAGGTATACACTTCCCCCGCCAAACCAATGGTTGGCGCAAGTGCACCTTTAGCAGCTTTAATGCCGGCCCGAAAAGCATTTGCCCGTAACTCCGCAGCTACAACTGAGGGAAACTTTTGCAAAGCGGCATTGTAAACACTCTTCGGGTCAGCCTGATACAACAACACATCATCACCGGCAGTCATCGGTTCAACAGTAACAGGCTGATAGGGAATGTTCATCAATTGGCATAAGGCAAGTGTTGCAGCATCAATAGCATTCTCACTATTTACTATGGAAAGTTCGTCATTGGCAAGCTGGCCTTTTAGCTCATACAATTGTGAGGGGATTATTGAGCCTTCTTTATTAAGCACACCAAGCCTGTCTACCTGCTGCCTGGTAAGCTCATATTGATTTTTTGCCTGCTGCAACAAATCTTTATTCGTAAGAATCTGCAGATAAGCCAGTATGATATTTAGAGTAATGGTTTCTTTTTGCTGCTGCAGATCAAGGCGGCTGGCTTGTGCAAGCTTTTCATTTTGGGATATTGTGTTTTTTATAAACCCACCATTAAATAAAGTAATGCCACCCGATATATTGTAATTACTAAAATTGATGTTCTGGTTAAGATAAGTATTGGTAAAAGGGTCAATATTTCTTCCCTGGCTAAAGCCTGAATTAGATGAGGCTAACACCTGCGGCAACCTGTTATCACGGGATTGTCTTAAGGTCACATTATCAACCGTTGCCTGAAAACCGGCCTGGTTTACCAATGCATTATTTGCATTGCCTATCTCCACGCATTTTTTTAAACTCAACACTGAATCAATCCGCTGTTGTGCAAAGCCAGTAATTATAGCGCCAAAACACAACCACATCATCCAAACAATTCTACCCATTTTTTTCATCTTTATAAATTTTATACCGCTTATACGAGTAATAGCTCAAGGTTTTTTTACTGCGGCATAACACCACCTAAGATTTAGACATAGCCCAATGGCTATTTAATAAATCAAGATGGTATTACAACTCTATTCGTCCATCAAGAAGGTTAATAATTCTTGATCCATATTCCGCGTTTTTTTCTGAATGCGTAACCTGTATAATCGTTACATTTTCTTCGTTATTGAGCTTTGTAAAAAGCGCCATAATTTCTTCTCCCTGTTTGGAGTTTAAATTACCCGTAGGCTCATCTGCCAATAGCAATTTAGGCTTTGCAATAAGCGCCCGTGCAATACCCACCAGTTGCTGCTGACCACCGGAAAGCTGCGCCGGAAACAAATCTTTTTTCCCTACCATCTGGAACCTGTCCAACATATCGGCAACAATGCCTTTACGTTCAGCGCCTTTTACATCCTGGTAAAGCAAAGGCGTTTCAATATTTTCATATACGGTTAATTCATCAATAAGATGATAGGCCTGGAACACAAAACCAATATGGTGTTTATATAATTGCGACCGTTGCTTTTCCTTTAACTTATGTACAGGCTGGTCAAGGAAAAAATATCCGCCTTCTGAAGGCTCTTCAAGCATACCAATAATATTTAGCAAGGTTGATTTACCGGAACCAGACGGCCCCATCACAGACACAAATTCACCTTCGTTCACCTTTAGAGAAATATCCTTTAAAATGAATACCGGCCTGCCTCCCTGTATATGCCATCTTGAAATATGTTGCAAATCTATCATGATATTTCTTTACGTTTTATGTTATAACAAATTCATTACAATCAATTAAAAGACAAATTTATTCTGCCACTTCCTGAGTGCGCTTCCACTTCTACACCACCGCCATTTAAAGTGCCTTCAAGGTTATCATCATCAGATTTGCCATTGAAGTTGTTGAGTGCAGTTGTTTTTATTTTATTGGCCCGCAGATCAAGATTAACCCCAACATTTTTTGGTATTTCAAGATCAATATTTCCCCCTGAATTTTTTATACTGATGGCTTTAACCAATTCTTTTATTGACACTGAAATGTTACCGCCGCTTGTAGATGTTTCAAGAGCGCAGGCCATTTCTGAAAAGTCAATGCTGCCACCCGAAGTATGAGATTTAAGATCACCCATGATACCTATACCGTGGATGTTGCCGCCACTGGTATTAGCAGTTATTTTTCCGTTCAGGCCTTTTAGATGTACTGACCCGCCGGAGGTTTCAAGATTAATATTTCCTGTACAATGATTGGCATCAATACTGCCGCCGCTTGTACGCAGGTCAATATCATCACTGCAATCTAATACAGATATACTTCCGCCTGATGTTCGGCCTTTAATGCTACCTGATAACTGCGCAACAGTCAGGCTGCCACCACTGGTAGAAAATTCCTGTTTACCTTTTAAATTCTTAAGGTCAATACTGCCACCGCTTGTTGAAAGATCGGTACTAACATTAGGCGTTACAAAAACCCTGAATGAAAAGCTGAGGCTTCTTTTCCAATCCATATTCCTCACCCTGGTTTTAACGATTGCTCTTAGCTCACCGCCATCAGCAGAAATATCTACAGTGTAATCCTTATCAATCCGGGCCTGTAATTCTGATTTGCTTAAAGAAGAATTGCCTCTTTGATTACTTTCATTTACAAACATTTCAATTCTCGGCTGCGTACCATCTTTACCAAGTATTGTAATGCTGCCGGAAGACGTTTCTACATTCACCTTGGTAATGTTTGCATCAAAGGTTTTTGTAGTAAATGGCTCGCTGTCTTTTTTTTGGGCTGAGATATTAAAGACAATTGCCATTGAAAATAGAGCGACTAATAACTGTTTCATAATAAAATTTAATTTGTTTTAATGTATTATACTGTTCCTGATTTTTCTGCACATACCCTTCTCCCCCATACCTTCTACCTCATCCCTCACACCTCACCCTCACTCTGTTCTAAGGCTTTTGACAGGATTAGCAACTGCTGCTTTTATTGCCTGGAAACTGATTGTTATTACAGCAATAGCTGCGGTAATTAGGCCCGACAATAAAAATATCCATGCGCTAATGGGTGCTTTATACGCAAAATTTTCAAGCCATTTGTTCATGGCAAACCATGCAATAGGCGATGCAATAATAAAGGCTACCAATACCAGTTTTATAAAATCTTTTGCTAACATGGCCACAATGCCGGCTACTGTTGCACCTAATACTTTTCGTATACCTATTTCTTTTATACGTTGCTTTGCTGCAAACGCAGCCAGGCCAAATAAACCTAAGCAGGCAATAAATATTGCAACCAGTGCAGCTATAATAAACACTTTACCCAACTGCTGCTCGGCATTATATTGCTGATCGTATTTGTCATCAGCAAAAAAATATTCAAAAGGGTTGCCGGGAAATGTGGTGTTGTATAAATTTTTAAGCGTTGCAATTTTGGATTGAATATGCTTTGTATCAGTTTGAAGGGTAAAAAAAGAATAGCCGACAGAGCCGAGATAAATGGTTGGTTGTATCGGATCTCTTAACCCAATATGATGATAATCTTTAACAACGCCAGCAATTTCAAAAGGCTCGCCCCAGGTAATCTTTTTGCCAATTAAATTTTCTTTAGGATCAAAGCCAAGTTGCTGCGCAGCCTTTTCATTGATGATCACTTTTTTCACATTGTTCCAGCTTCGTTCAGCATCGTTTTTACTAAAAGTATTGCCTTGCGCAAAGCTAATTTCAAAAGTGTTGAAAAAGTTTTGATCGCATATAAACATAGCATACGATTTGCTTTTATTAGCTTCAGTTGTGCTTATACCTGTAATGCCGTTGGCAAAAAAGTTATAACCCACACCTGGTACGTTATTGCTTGCTGCAAATTTTTTTACAAAAGGCAATTGCGCAAGACTGTTCTTGAATGACACATTTTTATTAGCCTGGTCTTCGCTTGAAACAGTTGGCCCTTGTATTACCAATAACTGTTTTAAGTTCATACCAAGATTTTCATTTTTCATAAACTCTAACTGCCTGTATAAAACAACCGTGGCAATTATAAAAATTATTGATGCAGTGAATTGAAAGATCACCAAAGCCTTCCGCACTGAAAAACCTTTTATAACAACTTCGCCTTTACTGCGAATGGTATTTAAAGGTTTGAATGCAGTTAATACAAATGCCACATAACTGCCAGATGCTAATGAACCGATAACAATCATCGTCACGCCAGCGAACCAGAACCAGCCATTGTTTAGAACAGATAAGGAAAGCTGTTCGTTTGTAAAATTGTTGAAAAATCCCTGTAAGCTGTTGACCAATAAACCAGCAATTACAACGCTTACGATGGTAAGCAAAACAGTTTCGGTTAAATGCTGAAACATAAGCTGAATACGGCTTGCACCTAACACCTTTCTTACACCAACTTCTTTTGAGCGGTGAAATGCCTGCGCTGTGGAAAGGTTGATATAGTTAAGCCAGGCGATTATTAATATGAGCAAAGCTATACAGGCAAACACCGTCACCAGCAACAGGTTACCATAAGTTTGAAAAGGATAATTGAACGAGGGCGCAAGATGAAGTTCGCTGAAAGGCTGCAGGTAAACCACATCATTTTTTGATGCCGGATTTATTGAACGTACAAATTGGGTTATATTTTTTGAAAGTAAAGATGCATCTGAACCTTTGCGCAACTGCAGGTAAATACTTGTAAAGCCATTATCTGTAGAGGCGGGATCTGCCCAATCGTTTCCATCACGGTTGGCCGCAGATTCCAGCGTTTGAAGTGACAGCAAAACATCAGTTTTTATATCAGATGCCTTTGGCAATTTATAAACTGCTTTTACCGTAAACAATGTATTGCCAAACTGGTTGCTTACGGTAACAGTTTTACCAATAGTATTTACTGAACCAAATAATTTCTGGCTCATGGTTTCAGACAGCGCAAGCGTTTTAGGATCTGAAAACAAAGGTGAGCCTGATAGTAACGGGAATGAAAACACAGATAAAAAATTCCCGTCTGCATATTTTATATTGTCTGCACGTATTACTTTACTTAACCCGGTTTTTTCATTATTATATGTTATTACGCCATTGCCAATATTATCAGCAACACGCACATAATTTTCCATGACAGGAAATTGTTGTTTAAGCACCGGCGCAAACCCTGGCGGCAGATAACAATCTGTATTGCCTTCTTTATATTGCACATTTGCCCGGTATAATGCTTTATAATTTTTATTAAACCTGTTAGCGCTCCATTCAAAAGCAACATATTGGGTGATGAATAAAAAGACCGCAATTCCCAGGGCAAGGCCCAAAATGTTGATCACCGAAAACTGCCTGTTGCGCCAAAGGTTTCTTAGGGCGAGTTTGATATAATTGTATAACATAGTGTTGTTGATCAATCCTGGGTGATGTATTGCTTACCATTTTATAAAAATTAATGCCACGATTTTGCGTCCTGCTTATCAATGCATTACAAAAAAAATCAATTGTTACGGTGTTCGGTTACGATACAATTTATGCCCTGAAACGATACACCGGTTAATAGATAATATTATTGCTGCAAATGTGTAGCTATGTGAATTATAAATCATTTTTAAACTTACTTACACAACCTTAACTTAAGCCATTCAGCTTTATGGTCTCAAATGGAAACAACTACAGGAAATATTTGTTATCTATCACTAAACCAAACAAAAAAAATAATGCCCGAAGGCCCGTCAATTCTCCATTTAAAAAATAAACTGCTGCCTTTTAAAGGCAAAACCGTAAAGCAGGCAGGCGGCTATGGCCCGATGCCAACGGCCTGGATCAAGGGTAAAAAACTAACTGATATTCTTACCTGGGGTAAGCACCTCTTACTGGTGTTTCCGAATGGCACGGTGAGGGTTCACCTTATGCTCTTTGGCGAGGTATTGGTTGATGAAAGAAAGAAAGTGAACCGTTCCTTTTACCTGGAGTTTGCCAAAGGCGAAATAAATGGCTATGTGGTAAA
>JANLXV010000258.1:0-1870 GCA_031365305.1 Chitinophagaceae bacterium | reverse complement strand
GCCGCGGCTTGCATTATAATACAGACTACCCTTTTAAAAGCAAATTATTACAGAACGTAGTGTTGTAATTAATTTAAAACGCTTGCTTCTTTTTCTGTTTTTATTCTTGGCTCATCTTTAATCTTGTTCCAACCGCCCTGTACATTTCTTAAATTGTGATAGCCCTGGCGTTTTAGTAATGAACTGGCAATGGTGCTGCGATACCCACCGGCGCAATGCACATATAAATTTTTGTTGGGATCTATATTGGCTATCTGCACAATATCTGTAAGATCTGATAATGGAAGATTTATTGCATTTTTTATATGGCCTTCTGCAAATTCATTTTCTTTCCTCACATCAATTACTTCTACATTATCATCATGCAGAAGATCCATACCCAGTTCATCTGCTTCTACTTCAATAAGCAGGTCAATAGGCTCGCCGCTTTTGCGCCATGCCTCAAAGCCGCCTTTTAAATAGCCTTCAACTTTATCAAAGCCAACACGGGCTAAACGGATAATTGTTTCTTCTTCTTTTTCTTCTTCTGTAATAAGTATCATTCTCTGGCTGAAGGGTAAAATACTGCCGGCCCATTCAGCAAAGCGGCCTTCAAGGCCTATGAAGATTGAACCCGGTATATAACCTAAAGAAAAAACAGATGCGGGCCTTGTATCTAATAAAACAACATCTTCTTTTAACTTGTTTTTGAAATCTTCTACGCTTAAGGCTGTCATACCTTTTTGTTTTACTTCTTCAAGGCTGTCATAACCTTCTTTATTAATTTTCGCATTCACCTGGAAATAAGATGGCGGATCGCCAAGCCCTTCTGTAACTACTTTTACGAAGTTTTCTTTTGTTTGCGTCTTTAATGCATAATTTGTTTTCTTCTCATTACCAATGGTACTTATGGTTTCAGGCCCTAAGTTTTTGCCACAACTGCTGCCAGGTCCATGTGCCGGGTAAACAATTACATCGTCAGGTAAAGGCAAAATTTTATTTTGTAGTGTGTCGTACATTATTCCTGCAAGTTCTTCTTTGGTCATATTGCCGCTGCTGAGGTCAGGCCGGCCTACATCTCCAACAAACAATGTATCTCCTGTGAAAATACAATGTGGTTTGCCTTCTTCATCTCTCAATAAATAACAGGTTGATTCCAGTGTGTGACCCGGCGTATGTAAAACTTCAAGGGATATATTTCCAAGTTGAAATATTTCACCATCTGTTGCCAGGTGAATAGGAAAGTTTGTTACCGTATTAGGGCCATACACAATAGGCGCTTTTGTTTTCTTCTGCAGATCAATATGGCCGCTAACAAAATCTGCATGGAAATGTGTTTCAAAAATATAATCAATGCTGGCGTTTTGTTCTTTGGCCAGGCTTATATATTGTTCAACATCTCTGAGCGGATCAATAATAGCAGCATGGCCGTTGCTTTCAATAAAATAGGCAGCCTCACTTAGACAGCCGGTATATATTTGCCTGATCAACATAAGTAGGTATGATTATAAGTTGGTAAATGCAGCAAAGATAGTAAACCGTAAATGGTGTGATGGAAGCTAACTTAAAAGATTCTTAACAAAAGTGTCTACATTATTTAAACGCTTTTGATTGATGATGTAATAGATAAATTTTCCTTCCCGTTTGGTAGTTACCAGGCCGGTGCGGCGTAAAATAGCCAGGTGTTGTGATGCAACAGATTGCTCCAGCCGCAGTTTTACATAGAGCTCTGTAACAGTTATTTTCTTTTCCTCATGAATAATTTTAAGTAACTGCTGCCTTAGTTTATGATTAAGTGCTCTTAAAATAAGTGCAGCTTTTTTTATGCTGTAGAAATCAATATTAAGTTCGGTAGGTGAAGCTTGTAATAATTCCTTATTATCCGGCGTAT
>JANLXV010000159.1:0-3441 GCA_031365305.1 Chitinophagaceae bacterium | reverse complement strand
CACTGTAGGAAAAAGGTCATCTCCCTTTACTGCGAGCCCTTGTTGAGAAGCATACAGATATAACAAGCCGCCTAAAAACAAAAAGAGAAAATTAACCAGTACAATAATAAAACTGAAGGTCAACATGTTTTTCTGCGAATTGTGCAATGTTCTTACACTGATATTTTTTTGCATCATTTCTTGGTCAAGCCCCGTCATGGCAATAGTTATAAAAGCGCCACCGATAATCTGTTTTAAAAAATAGGCAGGGCTGTTTATGTCAGTGTTAAAAATGGTTGTATAGCCTTTATCGTTAAGTGTATGTAATGTATCTGAAAAAGAAAGATGCATCAGGTTCATTAAAAATATCACACATACTACAAGCCCTAGCAACATAAAAGTGGTTTGCAACGTATCGGTCCAAACAATTGTTTTTACACCGCCTCTAAACGTATAAAGCAAAATCATTAAAAGGATGATCAATGTAGTTGCCCAGAAGGGTATGCCCATTTCATCAAGAATAAAAATCTGCAGAACGTTGATAACAAGATAAAGACGTGCCGTTGCACCAAGTGTTCTTGACAAGATAAAAAATAAAGCGCCTGTACGATATGATATGAGGCCAAACCTTTGTAAGAGATAATTATATATTGAGGTAAGATTGAGCCGGTAATACAGCGGCAGCAGAACGAGTGCCACAATAAAGTACCCGATAAGATAGCCAATTACTACCTGGAAGTAAGCAAAGCCTGTAATACCAACAGTTCCCGGCACGCTTACAAAAGTTACACCGCTCAGCGAAGTACCTATCATGCCAAAGGCTACCAGTAACCAGTTGGAGCTTTTGTTACCGATAAAAAAAGTATCGTTGTTGGAATTACGTGACGTGTAGTAGGCTACTACTAATAACACTATAAAATATACAAGCACAAATGAAAAAAGGATAATTGGCGACATACACAGGGCAGGTAATAATAATTTAATGATGAATTATGATTCATCACTATTTTAATTTTTAAATTTATTCAAGATATATAAATAATGGCAATTAAGTCTATAGCTGTGTTTTGCGGTTCAAAAAATGGCAACAATCCTCTTTACCTGCAACATGCAATTGAAGTAGCAAAGTTTTTGACCGACCACCAAATCACTGTTGTTTATGGCGGCGGAAACAAAGGCTTAATGGGTGCTGTAGCCAATACCGTGTTACAACATGGCGGAAGAATAATCGGCGTGATGCCAAAAGTTTTAATGGATTGGGAACATCAGCATGTTGGTTTAACTGAGCTGCATGAAGTTGCAGATATGCATGTTAGAAAAGCCATGCTGTTTGAAAAAATGTGATGCGGCAATTATTCTTGCCGGCGGTTATGGCACGCTGGATGAACTATTTGAAATGCTGACCTGGAACCAGTTGAGCATACATGATAAGCATATTATTGTTGTAAATACTGCCGGCTTTTATGATCACCTGATTGCCCATTTAAACAAGATGGAAGAAGAAGGCTTTTTATACCATGGTGTAATGAACCGCATTACAATTGTTGCAGAACCTTCTCAGATTACAATTTGAGTTATGACCACTTCAGGCATAATAATGCAAGAGAGATGACCTTCATTGTAAAAGATCAATCAAATATTTTACCTGCATTAAGTATATTATTTGGGTCGAATACTTTTTTTATACCCCGCATTAATTCTAATTGCAAATCGCTAAACATGATGGGCATATACCCTTTTTGAATCAGGCCAATGCCATGTTCGCCACTTATCGTTCCCCCTAATGATTTAACCAGTTCAAATAATGCGTTAAGCCCTTTGATCATCTCAGGATCTGCCTGGCTGTTATTGGTGCCTGGCTTAATAATGCGGATGTGCAGGTTACCATCACCGGCATGGCCATAACATACCACTTCAAAGCCATACGCTTTACCGAGTTGTTTTACACCTCTCACCAACGCCGGCAACTCTGCTCTTGGTACAACAGTATCTTCTTCAATGGTGTAGCCTGCAATCTTAACAGCTTCAGCCACTAAGCGTCTTAACTTCCATAACTCTGCTTTTTGTGTAGCATTATCTGCAAAATAAATTTCACCGCAATCGTAAAGCGCCAGCAGCTCAGAGATGGCTTCCATCTCAGTCATGAGTGTGTCCAGGTGATTGCCATCAACTTCAATGATCAAATGCGCTTCGGTATCATCTGTTAGCGGTATAACATTACTATCCACGAAGGCACTTACTATTTTTAAAGCATCTATTTCTACCAGTTCCAATGCGCTCGGTGTATAACCAGCTCTGAAAATGGCGCTCACAGCTTCACTGGCTTTTTCCAGCGATGTAAACGGCACGAGCATTAACAGATCATGCATAGGTAAGGGAATTAATTTCAAGACAATTTTTGTTACGATACCTAATGTGCCTTCGCTGCCAACCATGAGCTGCGTAAGGTTATACCCTGTGGAATTTTTTAACACGTTGGCACCTGTCCATATAATATCACCGGTAGGTAATACCACTTCAAGGTTCAACACATAATCTCTTACCACACCATATTTTACAGCTTTGGGGCCGCCACTATTTTCAGCAATATTTCCACCGATAAAACATGAGCCTCTGCTGCTGGGGTCTGGCGGGTAAAACAAGCCTTTTTCTTTTACGGCATTTTGCAATACTTCGGTTATCACACCGGGCTCAGTGGTCACCTGCAGGTTTCTTTCATCTATGTTGAGGATGCTGTTCATGCGTTCCGTAGACAGAAGCACTCCGCCAAGATGTGGCAATGCACCACCGCTTAAACCGGTTCCCGCACCTCTTGGCGTAACAGGAATTTTGTATTGATTGCAGAGTTTTAATATGGCACTTACCTCGTTTGATGTTGAAGGTTTCACAACCACTTCAGGCAGAAAATGCAAAAGTTCTGTTTCATCGTGAGAGTAATTCTGAAGCGTTTCGTCATCAGCACTTACGTAGTTATCGCCAAGAATTTTAATTAACTCCTCAAAAATTTCTGAAGTTACAAGGCCGGCTTTAATGCTATTTTCCAATATTTTCATTGAATAAAACTCCGAATAAAATATGATTTATCAATGTTGAAAGGTTGCCCACATTGCTAAGGTTGGCAACCCTTGTATCAAACCGTTAATAAAAAATTTTTGCAAAAAATGTTGAAATACGAAACTAATCGTATATTCGATTACGAATATATTCGTATTGATAATATAAAATATTATATCATGATAGCGTCTTCTTCAGCCAGGAACATTTTTGTAATAATTAGCGTATGCTTTATAACAGCACTTATAACAATGAGCTTTAAAGATTCAACCCTTAAAAAACCCATTGATCATTTTAAGCTGGACACAGTGCCATCAAATAAACATATTGATATTCATATAGATCTTGATGATGTGAACAAGGCCATGGATGAAGTTAGCAGGCAACTTGATAAAATTGAATGGAACA
>JANLXV010000126.1:0-2057 GCA_031365305.1 Chitinophagaceae bacterium | reverse complement strand
TTCGTTATCATCAATGGAAATAAAGATCACCCCATCATCAGTTAATAAATTCCTCGCCAATTTCAAACGAGGATACATCATGGTCAACCAATCAGAATGATAACGGCCTGCTGTTTCAGGGTTTACTACCAGGCGTTGGTTGTATTCATCTTTCTGGCCACTGGCAATTAATTCTTCCTGTGCATCTTTAGCAAAATTGTCTTTGTACACAAAGTCCTTACCTGTATTATAAGGAGGATCTATGTATATCATTTTGATCTTCCCCAAATAACTTTCCTGCTATAGTTTAAGCAATTCCAAGTTATCGCCTTCTATATATATGTTTTCCGTATTGTCAAAATCAACAGAGTCTTCTCTGACCGGTCGAAGTGTTTTTGTTATGGGTAGGTTGGCGGTAACAATGGCTTCTCCTTTACCCAGCCATTCCAAACGGTAGCGTTCTTTATTGCCTTCAATCACTGCATGGCTTAGTTCCTGCTTTAACAGATCAAAATCTATCGCTTTACCATTAGCAGTTTCTGTAACACAGTTGGGAAATAGTTCAGCCAGCTTTTCAAAGTTGGCATTCACCAGGTCGGGTGTTTGAAGGTCTAATTTTTCAGTCATCGCTATTACTATAATGGGTATAAAAACTAAGTGCAGGAATGTTTATGGTACTAATTTAATGTCCGTAAAGTAAATTGAATTCGTCAGTTAAGGCATTTACAAGTTTGGTTAGTATGGCATATTTTTTTAATGCTAATAATATTTCATTTGAATTTTGAGCCTGATAAACATCATTTATTATGTGCCCTTTAATTAACTTAAACCTTGTCATATCATAGACAATAAGTTTTTTGAAAAAAGTAATTTCATGTGTCTTAATCATTGCGAAGAGAGCCTCTATATTATTGTTTAGCAAGATGTTTTTGTACCTCTCTAACCCAATTCCAAGTATGCCAAGCATGCTTTGGCAAAATACTTTTACTTCTATCAACAAAGTATTATTGTAATATTTTATTTGATCGTCTGGTAGTTGATATTTCATCTCTTGAAGATGGTGAATGTTCCTGCTATTCGGTAAGCAAATAATAAGATCGTTTAAACTTATACCCTCATTGTTTTTGCAGAAGTAAGGAGTGCGGGTAAATCAATAACCGGTAAATTGGAATTTTGAAAAGTAGATCAGAAGCGTATGTTGGCAAAATAGATTGAAATGGTTTTAAGAATTAGTAAGTTAGTAATTGATTTATCATATAACTGATAACTATTTTTATTACAATTAAGTAAACTAAAATTTAATTCAGGTTTTACGAAAAAACTTATCCAACGTACTGACTATTTCTGTCAAGATAAATATTATAAAGAAAACAATTATATATAAATTCCTTCTACAAACGCAATGAGCGTTTCTTCTTTTTCCTTCGGTTAGTCTGCTGCAAAAAATTAAATGAGCTTTGATTTTGTTGCTCAATTCTCATAAAGTCAAGAAGTATTTTAGAAAGCAGCGGGTCGTTTTCATTCAAAGGTGAATTTGCTAAGTGGCTGGTATCTTTTTGCCCTGTGGCCATTGCACCTGAAGCCGCGATAATTTGCTCCTGGTATTGCCGAAAGGGCTGTACGCTTGCGATAATCCTCTCAATGGTTTGTAAAGAGCAATTCACTTCGCTGCCTTTTATGCTAACTCTTTGTTTATCCACAAAACATATTCCACGGCCCTTGATGACCTCATATCCTTTTTCTTTCATCCGCCCTATAAACTCATCCATACTGAAACATCGTTTCAAAGCCATTTTGATATGAATCCGCAACAATTCATTTCGCCGATCAAATCGGGGAAGATCCCGATCATCAGGCGACATAAATCTTTTGGGATTAAGGACTTTTTTCAAGACATATTTTAGTTCTGTATCCCTGCAAAACTTTGCTATTTTTTGATAACTGTTACTGTCGTTAACCGTCTTTTTATCGAAGCCGATTCTGTTGACGATAATGTGTATGTGTTGGTGAGCAGTGTCAATGTGCGAAATAACTATGAACTGATTTTTATCAAAGCCAAAAGCTTTTGCACAGTCTTC
>JANLXV010000113.1:0-3595 GCA_031365305.1 Chitinophagaceae bacterium | reverse complement strand
TTTATTTCAATACCCCTGAAATTTTCCATTATAGTATGGTTGCAATCTGAGGCGGCGTAAATGCCCGGCGGGTTTTGGCTGGCATGGCAATACACGGCCTTTCGCTTTTGTTCTCTCGTTGCCGTTATATCTACGTAGTCGGTTGGCTTAAAGCCCATAGTCTGGCTGCCCGTACATACTTCAAAAAAATAGAGCGCAAAGCTTTTTCCTGAATGCACCCAGCTTTGCATGGTAAGCAGGCTTGCTGCCTGGTGATCTTTATGCGTATCAAGCGGCCAGTGTGTAAATACCACGTCCGGCTTTTCAGCGGTTATCAAACCTTGCAACGTTATAACCCATTCATTATTTACAATAGTATCTCCATCAACCTGTCCGGCAAAAACGGGCCTGGCGTTTAATATAACGCAGGCAGCCATGGCCTCTTTCGATCTCGTGGCCGCAGCATCAGCATGTGAAACCCCGGCAATCCCCGCCTCTCCTCTTGTCAAATAAATTATAGTTACAGCATGACCGGCCCTTGAAAGCATTGCCAATGTGCCACCACAACCACTTTCAGGATCATCAGGATGTCCGCCTATACAAACAATCTTTAATTTCTTATCTTTTGATGACACAGGTGATGAACTGATTGATGACAGGTTAAAAAGACCTGTTAAGCCAATGGCATTTTTTGCAAACGATCTGCGGGATACAGGCATATAATTTTTATCAAAAGTTAAATAAATTTACCTGTAGTTTATATAAACGGAAATTAGGATCTACAACATTGTATTTCTCCGCCAGTTCTGCAACATTTTTTACCGGATAAAACATACCTTCATAAAAGCTACGCCGTTCATCTTCACCTGCCTTTTTTCTTTTATAAATAATTTAAAACAAATTAAACATGAAACAATTCAGACAGGCCTGCACTGTACTTTGTGCAGCCATTGCACTTATGCTTTCTTCCTGCAGCGGCAGCGAAGATAAGACAACCACCACGGACACTATGAGTTCAGACAGTACGTCCGCTATGGATAGCACATCTGCAGGCGCAGGTAACGCTATGGCTGCAAGTAATGATATAAACCCGCCAATGACTTTAATGATAGTGCGGCATAAAGTTGCTAATTATGGCAAATGGAAAGCAAGTTATGACGGCCATGATAGTATACGCCTTGCTGCAGGCTTGCATAGTTATGCCATCAGCCGCATGCAGCCCGATTCAAACATGTTGGTAGTGGCTGTAAAAGCTGACAACCTGGACAGCGCCATGGCCTTTGCTAAAAATGGCACACTTAAAGCAGCCATGCAAAAAAGTGGGGTTATAGGTATGCCTGATATCCGTTATTACAAAGTAGTGTATGATGACAATACTTCTATCCCAACAGACATGAGAGCGATACAAACTTTTACAGTGAAAGACTGGGATGCCTGGAAAAAAGCTTTTGACGGTAATCACCAGTTAAGGCTTGACAATGGTGTGGTAGAAAGAAGTTATGGCTATGACGCCACCGACAATCATAAAGTAATGTTGGTGATGGCGATGACAGATACTGCTAAAGCCAACGCCTTTATGAAATCTGACCTTTTAAAACAAAAACGTACAGAGTCTGGTGTTACGGGGCCTGTGGATGTTAGGATGATGAGGATAGTGGCGAGGTATTAAAGAGAGTATTGAATTATTAAAGCCGTTTATGAAATCAATATTTGCCGGAATGAGCGGCTTTTTTGTTTTGGAATTCTATTAAAGAAATGATTTAAAACATAAAAAAGCCATCCCTTTAAGAATGGCTGTTAATTTGGAAGCAGAGGGTTTTAAGCTTTTTTCTATGCAAGAAATCCGGCGCTCATGCTTCCGCATATTACTAACGGCTGCTGACAATAAATATTTCGTTTCAGGAGAAAATTTTACTGGTTAAGAAATATTTATAACTCTACGGGGAGTATAAATTGGTATGGGCATTACATTGTTATTATTTTAGTCATTATTTTGATAAGCAATTCAAGTTAATATGCCGGTTGATATCCATCTCCAACGCTTTCTTTCCGCCCAGCAAAACGGCTACCCAACCGCATTAACTGAAATTAAAAACGGCAAAAAACAAAGTCATTGGATGTGGTTTATCTTCCCACAAATACAGGGTTTGGGCTTTAGTGAAACCTCGAAGTTTTATGCTATAAAAGATATGGGGGAGGCCGAAGCATTTTTACAACATCCTGTTTTAGGCAGCAGGCTTATTGAGATCTGTAAAGCATTGCTTGACCTTGATAATACCAATGCCACGCAAATTTTCGGCAGTCCTGATGATATGAAATTGAAATCTTCGATGACCTTATTTGGAGCAACCCCAAATGCCGATCCGGTGTTCGCCCTGGTACTGGATAAATTTTTTAGGGGTATGAAGGATGAAAAAACCTTGCGGATAATTGCCAGCCTAATTAATTAATTCATCAATTTTATGTTGCAGCATTTTTCGTTCTGTTTCCGACTGCGTTAATCTTATGGCTTCTTCAAAATATTGCTTCGCCTTTACACCATCATTAAGTTTAGAATATATTTCGCCCAGCATACTATGGTATAAATAATAGGTAGCCAGTTTCTTTTTATCTTTTATATTTTCCAGTTCGTGTAAAGCAGCTTCTGCGCCTTTCACCTGCATTACGGCGATGGCTTTGTTTAGCAGCATGACAGGCGAGGCAGATAATTTGCAAAGCGATTCATAATAACACAGTATCTGTGACCAGTTGGTTTCTGCAAAACATGCTGCGGCGCAATGTTCATACGCAATAGCCGCTTCCAGATGATACGTGGTTAATTCGTTACCGAAAGCTGCCATATTCATATAAACGTTGCCGTCTGCAATTAATGTTGCATTCCATTTGCCACGATCCTGTTCAGCTAAAAGAACCATTTCGCCTTCCGGCGTTAAGCGGCTCTCGCTTCTTGAAGAATGAAAACACATTAAGGCCATTAACGCATAAACCTCCGGTAACCGGGTTTGCTTGTTTTCACTTAGCAGCCTGCATAAGGTTAAGGCTTCTTCCATCAATTCTTGCCTGATGAGCAGTTCTGAATTGGTTGAATTATAGCCTTCGTTAAACAATAAATAAATGGCATTTAAAACAGCGCTGGTCCTGTGTTTGATATCATGTACTGAAGGAATGACGAGCTTTATATGCTGTTGCCTGAAAAACGCTTTTGTTCTGTAAAGCCTTTTTGATACTGTATCTTCTGAGGTAATAAATGCTTTCGCAATTTCTATCGTGCTAAAACCGCAAAGTGTTTTTAAGATCAATGTCAACTGGTTTTCTAAAGAAAGATGCGGATGGCAGCAGGCAAACATCATTCTTAGCAGGTCATCTTTCACCAGTTCCTCTTTCCATAAATTTTCCATTACCGAGTTGACTGTATATTCTGAGGTAAGAAGAATTTTTTCGCTGTCGCTGAAATCATATTGCAGGGAATGTTTGTTGCGGCGGATAATATCTATAGCTTTATTTTTTGCCACACGAAAAAGCCAGGCAGAAGGATTATCAGGAATACCTTTAAATTTCCAAACCTGCATTGCACTTAACAAAGTGTCCTGCACTACATCTTCTGCAGTTTGTAAAT
>JANLXV010000112.1:0-1661 GCA_031365305.1 Chitinophagaceae bacterium | reverse complement strand
TTGAGAGGCTGAAAAAAAAGGAACATGTATTATCAATGCCGGGCTTACCCGGGCAGCTATCTCAAAACAATGTTGATCTTCAACTCAGGAAAAATAAAGACAATAAAGAAAATTCTGCTGATAAAACCATTGAGACCATGTTTAGAACAACGGCCTCCAGCAGCCAGCGCCTAAGCAGCCAGGCCGATACAAAGGCGCATATCATGATCTCCGTCAACTCTATCATCATATCTGTTTTACTAAGTATAGTGGTAAGAAAAATGGATGAATACACCAACCTTACCATTCCCGTGATCATGCTTTTGCTGGTAAACCTTGTAACCATAATTTTTTCAATACTTGCCACCAGGCCTAATGTTAAAAAAGCCGGTTTTAATGATCACGATATAAAAGATAATAAAGTGAACCTGCTATTCTTTGGCAATTTTTTTCACATGAATTTTGATAATTACAGCAGCGCTATGCTGCATATTATGAGCGATAAACAAGTGCTTTATTTAACCATGCTGAGAAACTTATATGAGCAGGGTTTGGTATTAAATAAAAAATACAGGATGCTGAAGATATCTTATGATGTTTTTATGTATGGTTTGATAATCTCTGTCATTGTATTTTTTATTGCTTCCAAATATTACGACACGAATAGATAAGACTTGCCGCAAACAATACGTTTGGCACATGCCGGGAACAGCCACTATTCAACGTCCTGTTTATCCTTGTTGAAAATGTAAAAACCTTTTGAGTCAACCTTCAGGAAAAATTGTATTACCGTAATGCTCTCGAAAGTTATTGATAACAGGTTTTTATATACATACAATGAACAGGCATACTTTACTTGTTTTCTTTTTAGCGATTGCCGCACCGGCTTTTTCTCAAACCCCCGTAGTACTTAACGACTCAACTTCCTTTATAAGCATAGGCAAACAGGTTGCCGTTTTTGAAGACCCTACGGAAATGCTTTCTCTCAGGCAAATTCTTTCACCAGAATATCAAGCTAAATTTAAAACAAGTACTCAGCAGGTTCCCAACTACGGCACTAAACAAACTTCGGTGTGGTGTAAAATAAAAATCAGAAACCTTGCTCATAAAACCTGGGTTCTAAATGTAGATTTTCCTATTCTGCATACCGTTACATTATATCAGCCATCGGGTAGTGGTTATGTAAGTGAACAAATGGGCAGAAGCACCCCGTTTCAGAAACGAGAAATTAAGAACAGGTCATTTTTATTCGACCTTAAGATTGAGCCGGGAGAGGAAAAGGTACTCTACCTGCGGGTAGAAAATCACATTTGCATATTCCCCCTTTACATAAGTACCGTGGGTACTATTTCGGCCAGGCAGCATCCTGTAGACACGGTATACGGTGTCTACTATGGTATTTGTTTCACTGTTGCATTTTATGCTATCGCTCTGTTTATCGCCAGCCGTGAAAAGTATTATCTCTATTTTTTCTTCCAGGTCATTTTCTTTTTTTTATATGCGATGATCTATTGTGGCGATGCCTCTCATTGGTTTCCTGCATTTGCAATGCCTCTTACTAATTATGGAACGCCGATAGTTTCTATGGGCTCTATTTTAGTTCTTTTATTTTTTGACGCTGTACTTAAATCCAAAAAAAAGATCAATACGGCATCCACGCTGTTTTTAATTTGTGAAATAAA
>JANLXV010000073.1:0-5505 GCA_031365305.1 Chitinophagaceae bacterium | reverse complement strand
CTTTGATCAACCCTGCAGATAATAGAAAAAGTTATTTACCTGTGCCTTTATCCATGAAGAGATATCGGCTTTGATCTTTCTCTGTTTCTAATGTTGTTTCAACATTGATATGCATTACAGGTATTTCAGTTTTGCCATTAATTGTTGGCCATTCAGGCAAATCTTTTGCATTGGGATTACCGGCTTTAATAAAATTGGCAAAGTATTCCTGCATCGTCTTTGATACTTTAAAGTCTTCTTCTTTCCATGCATACACTTTGTTGGTAGCAAGGTTGCCCATAGCATATTCTATTTCTGCCGAATGCACAGCGCCTTTTGCAGCAGGCATTTTTGGGGCGTCACTACCTTTTTGTACACCACCGGCAAGGCCTGCCGAAGCATTGCCTAACTCGGGCCGCATTTCAGGCCGGGCTCTTTCATACAAATAACGATACACCTCTTTACCGCCTGTTTTAGCATGTACATCAGCCCACTTCCAGGTACTAAAGGCGATGAACCTGTCGCTGGCAAGCTGGGTGGCTACCAACTCGATATCCTGGTCTGTAGCAGGATCATATAATTTCAGCACCTCTTCTGATTTATCAGGATATAGTTTTTTTACTGCCTTAATGTAATTGTCTTTTGTTAAAGAATCACTGCCCATTATCATCCTATAATTCATTTCTTCATTGTTCCAGCCCACGAGTAAAGGCACATGCGACTGTTCGCCTTTTGCAAAAGTTTCAAAAGGACTTTCAGTGAAAAAATAATTATCTATTGTTCTTGCAAAACGGAAGACACCAAATTTCGTTGAAGCTCTCAAAAGGGAGTCTGCACTCATACTCCTAAGGTCAGTTAATGATGTAGCACCAACAGTCTGCGCAAATTCCAAACCCGTTTGTTCACCGGCGCTCAGTGATACCGCAGGTAAAGCGCCCAGTATAGAACCGCTCTCACCAATGGCACCTGAGAATAAATTTTTTGATAACGGTGATACCATTTGTGCACTTACTGATACAGAGCCGGCAGATTCGCCGGCAATAGTAACTCGTTTAGGATCGCCGCCAAAGGCTGCAATATTATTTTGTACCCATTGAAGCGCAGCAGCCTGGTCAAGCAAGCCATAGTTGCCGGAACCTTTATAAGATGTCTCCTTACTTATTTCAGGATGCGCAAAAAACCCAAACAACCCGAGGCGATAATTCACAGTTAAGGCAACAATACCTTTTTGCGCCATGCTCTCTCCATCATATCTTGGCTCGGATGCATCACCTGCTACAAAGCCACCGCCATAGAAGTAAACCAGTACCGGTAAAAGTTCCTTATCTTTTTTTGCAGGCGCCCATACATTCAGGTATAAACAATCTTCGCTTACGCCTTCTGCTCTTGAATTCATATCGCCAAAAACATTCGTCTGCATCGGCTTCATCTGAAACTTTATGGCTTTAAGAATGCCCGTCCAGTTCTTTACAGGTTGCGGTTCTTTCCACCGAAAGTCGCCTACAGGCGGTGCAGCAAAGGGAATACCTTTAAAAGAGATGACGCCGCTTTTTTCAGGCTTACCCTGCACAATACCATTTTCTGTTTTTGCAGTTAACTTAATATTTTGGGAAGAGGCTGAGAGGGCTATCGCCGCAACAAAAAGCTGAAATAAAATGATCTTTTTCATAATAGGTCAAATTAAATTTTTGCCATTTTTCATTTAGGAGACAATCATAAGTATTTTAAAAATTACGGCCAATTATTTATTATACACCTTGCCGTTCAACGGAATGATATTAAGGTACTCCCTCTAAAAAATTATTAAAAAAATTTGTTTGGCCGGTTACAAAACAACTAACAGGGTTGACTACTATTAAATATCTATTCATTTAAAAAAATTTTAAGTTATGAAAAAATTATTAGTAGCCTTAACAATTGCAGCAATTGTAACAGCATCATGTGAAAAGCCTTTTCACGGATCTGATGACATGGTAACAACTTCATCCAGCAGTGGTAGTGGAAGTGGAAGTGGTGGTGGAACAAACATCAGCGCCTCAAGCGTACCATCGGCAGTGAGAAATGCTTTTAAGACAAGATTTCCCACAGCAACCAGAATTGAATGGAAAAGACTGAGCGACGGCAATTACAAAGTCCAGTTCAATCTTGGAACTGTTCGCTGGGAAGCTATTTACAAGCCTAATGGCACATTGGTGAAATTAGAGCGTGACTAAATATCTGTAAAACCAATTAATTACCACGAGCTACTAAATGCGGCTCCTTTTTTTATAAAAAGTTTTCTTGTGAATTTTTTTTTGGTTAAAATCTTTTAAAGTGGTTACAAAACAAAGACCTGCCGTACTAATAATAAATGCACAACAACATGTTTAAACAATTACTCTTTATAATCACTTTACTCATTACCTCAGTACATGTTATTGCGCAAGGTGAGTGGAAAAGCTGGAGCAGCGTAAACACTGACTTTGGCATTACCAAAAAGTTTGATGCAAAACTGAGCCACTTACGTTCCTACAATTTAGCGAAGGGCTTTGCAAATGGGTTTAATCAAACCTCTGGCAGCTTATCTTACGATGCTACAAAAACATGGACTGGTGTTGCCGGAGTAATGCGTACAGAATTCCCATCTTCTGCATCGTTACCTACATACAGGTACTTTACCAGGGTTACATTCAGGTTCCCGCTTACTAATCAAATTATATGGTCTAACGCTCTACAGCTTGAAAAACATTCTTCCTCTGAAACAAGATTTCGTAACAGGTATATTTATATTACAAGGCTTAGCACCAGGAAGAGATTGCCATTTTTAAATTCCAGCCTGTCTGCTGCCTATTGGTTATTTTATAACAGTGGCGGTAACAAGATCAGGTATTATAATGATAACGGGGATGTGGTGGCCCGCAACTCGCCGGATGGCTTTCATCGTGGCCGTCTTTATCTTACTGCAAACAGTAAACTATCCCAAACACTTTCTGTAGCGGTGTATTACATGCGGCAACAGGAATTTAATTTGTTCAGTACCCCATACAGGCAAATTGCTGTAGTAAGCCCAACTACAGGTAAAGTATCCCGTGAGTTTGATAATTACAACGTAGCCGGTATAAGCCTCTTATTCAATTTTAAACTCTATACAAATTAATAACCCTAATTAAACAATAAAACAAGTAATCATGAGAAACAATATTAAAAGAACCTACATCTGCAAAGATGTATTTGCTCAAAAAATTGAAACTGAAATAGCCGCAGACTATGCGCCGGCGGTAGGAGATGTTGCCGTATTTGAAGTACTTACTATTGGTAAGCACACTACCATACAAGGTGATTCAAAGCGAAACATTAAAATATTGCCCGGCGATAAAATCATGGCTGCTTTTGGAACAAGGTATGCCACAGAACAGTTTGAAGGCTATGTACCTGACCATGTAAACCAGCCATTGCAAATACTTGGTGCAGGCGGTACTGTTGGGGTGCTGGCAAGCATGCATAATAAATTTCAAAATGTTGGGCCAACTGAATTAAAATTTTATGGCCTGGTGAAAGACCAGTTTAACAAAGTTGTAAATACAAAACGCCTGAAGCAGCAGCAGATGCTAACTTTTAGCGGTTCTGCGGCTTCAGCCACTAACGTCATCTTATCTCTTGGTTCATCAATGGACAGCGGTAAAACAACAACCGCCGCTTATATGATACATGGTCTTAAAAAAGCAGGCTTTACTGTAGCATTTATTAAACTCACAGGTACGGTGTACACAAAAGATTGTGACCTGGCTTATGATCTTGGGGCCGATGTATCGCTTGATTTTAGCGAATTTGGTTTTCCATCCACCTACATGTGCGAAGAAGAAGAACTTTTAGATCTGTATGAATCTTTGCTAAGCAAAGTTTTACCAACAAGGCCGGATTATGTAGTGATGGAAATTGCAGATGGATTGTATGAAAGAGAAACCAGCATGTTGTTAAACAACCAACGTTTTATTGATTCGGTTGACGATGTTGTGTTTTCAGCCGGGGATAGCCTTGCTGCTATAAATGGCGTAAGCATACTTCAAACAAAAGGTATATTTCCTGTGGCGGTATGTGGTGTATTAACTGCAAGCCCGTTACTAACACGGGAAGTAAAGCAGCACACAACTGTGCCTGTGTTTACCCTTGAAGACTTATCTGATGCGGCTATTGCTGCTAATTTATTTGCAAGAGAAAAAATGATAGCCATAAATTAAAAAGATGCAGCTTCAAACCATTATAGCCGAACACACCATTGCTACGCAGGCTGAAGACCGCCTTGCTGTAAGCGAACGCAAAAACGATTTTCTCACAAACCATTTATGCAGTAACCGTTTTGCAATAATGCTGGTTGTTATAATAAGCATCGCAAGAAGCATTTCAGGTTTTTTGCTTACGGTTATCATCGGCGAATTTTTTATGATACGTTTCCAAAGCAATGGGAGTAAAAGCCAGTTGCTCTCATCGCTTGGTATTCATCTTAACAGTATTAATGAATTTTTTTATTTGTTTGCAGCATTGATGATCGTTAATTTTTTCACTGGCTTCCTTGAAAGATTTTACCTATCCTGCCAGGGGGAAAAGTTTGTAAAAACCATCAGGGAAAAACTTTTTTTTGGGCAAATCAACCAACCCGAAAGCGATTTTAACGACAAGCCCTTTGGCAATTACCTGCTGCGGTATAGCAACGATCTTAAAGCCATTCAAAATTATTTGATGAAAGGTGTGCTTGGCGCCATTAACCAGGTAGTGTTTGTTACTATAGGGCTGTTGTTGTTGTTTAATATTTCGGCGGTGTTGGGTTGCGTGGTGATATCAATGCTTGCCGTTTCGTTTATAATGATAAAATGGTTAGCAAAACTTCAAAAAAAGTTGATCACTAAAAGTCGTGATGCCAGGAGCAACATGCTGGCCTTTGTGTCAAGGCATTTTAGCCGCTTTGGCAAATTGAAAATATCTAAAAGCGAAGAAAGGATTGTTCAACGCTTCAATATTAAGTCATTCAGTTTACTTACGGCGAACCTTTCAAATGCACGTGCTGAAAGTTTTATTAAATCCTTAGCCAACATCATGCATTATATAACCATAGCATTGGTACTGGCGATGATCCATACCGGGTATATTAAAATCCCTGCTGGTGAAGGCTTAATTGCGGTACTTGTTTTAATGCTGATGCGTGGCGCCGTTAAGCAATTACTGAATATACCCGCTGTTACCAACAAAGGGAAAATATCCATAGCCCGCATTATGGATATTGTCAATAAATAACGCTTGGCAGGTACCGGCAGGTTTAAACGTGCAGTGATTGAAGTGCCCTTCAGCACAATGTTTAAAAGCTTTTCTTACTTTGTAAGGGCTTTAAAATTGTAATTTCGGTTACATATTTTTAACAGCATTTACTAATAAAGGGCAGCATGAGTGTAAAAACGCAGTTGACAGACGGGGAAGTAATTAATAGTTTGAAATCAGGACAGGGGAGGGAGACAGCAATAAGATTTTTGTATGATGATTATTTTGAAAGCTTAA
>JANLXV010000083.1:0-1870 GCA_031365305.1 Chitinophagaceae bacterium | reverse complement strand
TGAGATCCGCCACAAAAATTATCACATCATAAAACTCATTTTGGCGGAGAAGCAATCTTGTAATAAACACTTAAACTCTTTGGTTTTTAAATTTAATTTAAGATTGCTTCGTACTTTGCTAAGACAAGTGTACCCACTCTAGATATTACCAATCTGCTATTAAGGCCACATAAGTAAAAACTTCTTTCTTCAAAGAAGTAATCTTAATTCTTCTTAATAACCTAATTTGCTTTTTATCTAAGCTTGTAATTTTTTAAATTGCCTTATGAAAAATAGCCTCCTTTCCGTTTTGTTTTTATTCTTTGTCTCTGCTGCTATCTGCGGCCCTAATCCTGTTTGGAAAAATTTATTTAATGGTAAAGATCTTACCGGCTGGGAGCAACTGAATGGTCATGCAAAATACACAGTTGAAAATGGTGAAATTATTGGCACAACAGTATCCGGCGAACCCAATTCCTTTTTAGCTACCATAGGAAATTTCGGCGATTTCATTTTAGAATTTGAGTTTAAAGTTGACAGCAGCATGAACTCCGGTGTGCAGTTTCGCAGTGAGAGTAAAGATGATTACCAAAATGGCCGGGTGCATGGCTACCAGTTTGAAATTGATCCTTCTCCAAGGGCCTGGACCGGCGGCATTTATGACGAAGCAAGGCGGGACTGGTTATACCCATTGGATTATAATTTAAAAGCAAAAAAGGCACTCAAACAAAATCAATGGAACAAATGCAGGATAGAATGTATAGGCACAAATATCAGAACTTATGTTAATGGTATAGGCGCTGCTTATGTAATAGATGATATGACGCTGAAGGGCTTTATCGCTTTGCAGGTTCATGCAGTTGGGAAAACTGATGCTGCCGGCAAACAAATCCGCTGGCGCAATATCCGCATACAAACTGATGATATAAAGTCATCAGCAGTGGATAATATTTTTGTTGTAAACCTCTTGCCAAATAATTTATCTGAACAGGAAAAGCAAAATGGCGTAAAGCTTTTGTGGGATGGTAAAACAACAAACGGCTGGCGGGGAGCTTATAAAGACAGCTTTCCGCAAAAAGGCTGGGAAATAAAAGATGGTGAAATACATGTATTAGCTTCTGCCGGTGCAGAGGCGAATAATGGCGGTGATATTGTGACAAAAGAAGAATACGGCACTTTCATTTTGCAATTCGATTTTAAATTAACAGAAGGTGCGAACAGCGGTGTAAAATATTTTGTGACTGAAAAGGAAGCTAACAGCGGATCTGCGATAGGGCTTGAATACCAGGTGCTGGATGATGCCAAACATCCCGATGCAAAATTAGGTGCCGCTGGTAACCGAACGCTGGCGTCTTTATATGATCTTATTCCTTCAGCAAATGAACCCAGGGCTAGACGGCAGATCGGTGAATGGAACCGGGGAATGATCATCGTGTATCCGAACAATACAATTGAGCATTGGCTTAATGGCTGGAAGGTTGTTGAGTACACAAGAGGTTCGCCGATTTATAATGTGTTGGTGGCACGCAGTAAATACCAGCAGTGGCCTGAGTTTGGCATGGCACTCAAAGGCCATATTTTATTGCAGGATCATGGCAATGCGGTTGCATTTCGAAGTATAAAAATAAAACGCTTAGTTGAAGATGATACGCCTGTATGCGATTGTAAATAATTTATTTCTGGTTGATAAATCATAATGAATGCCTCAGCGTTAGCGTGAAAGGAATTTCAATATTTTCAGTTTCGTTATTCAAAATCATTTCTGCAGCCGTTTTACCCATTTTTACGAAATCCGTTGATACTGTTGTAATGCCATTTAGTATAAATTTTTTCCAGGGTGTTTCGTTATAAGAGATAATGCCAACATGTTTTCCAACTATAAAATGTGTAA
>JANLXV010000059.1:0-5175 GCA_031365305.1 Chitinophagaceae bacterium | reverse complement strand
CTTATTTGCTTTGCCTGACGATGCAAGCATGACCAAAGTTGAAAACTTTAGCAAGCTGCTAAAAGAAAAAGGCGACCTGCATTGGTGGTCTAACTCAGAAGAAGTGATGAAGAGCACCGGGCAGGCTGCAATGATTCAAATGAATTCGCTTCAAAATTTATTAAAGGGACTTATATCCACGGCTACTGTAGATTTTAATGATGGAAAGATCGAGTTGAAACAAAAGATGTATGGCGGTGATGAACTTATGGGCATCTTTAAAAAATACAGCGGCAAGCAGGTTAATGGCGATATGATCAAAAATATTCCATCTAAAAATATTTCGGCAATTGCTGTTTTAAATTACGAGCCTGAAGGCATTAAAGAAGTTATAAAACTTGCCGGCCTGGATGGTATAGTTAACATGGGATTATCGCAGGCGGGTATCACTATTGATGATTTTGTGAAAGCTAATAAAGGAGATTTGTTATTCTCAGTTTCTGATCTTGCTGTTAAACAGGATTCCGGTAGGCAGCAAAGCATGAAGCTCTCTGCCGATGCACATTATCTTTTTGCTGTGAGCATAGGGGATAAACCATCGTTTAACAAGCTGATGGATATTGGCAAAAAATTCGGAGGAGAATTAGAAGTTGGAGGAGAGAGCAACATCCATAATGCTATTAATGATAAATACCTGGCCATTGGCAATAACCAGCAATTTGTTTCAGGCTTTATCCAGGGCAACAATAACACGTTTGATTTTACTTCAAAATTTAATGATCATCCAATTGGGGTTTTTGTTGATGTTCAAAAAATATTAGCTAACATTCCTACAGAAATTTCCGGCGATAGCAGTGCCGCAAAAATTATTGAGGAGAGTAAAAAGCTTTGGGAAAATTTATACTCAATGGGTGGCGAATACAAAGATGATGGTGTGGTGATGACGACAGAAATAAACCTGCTTGATAAAAAAACAAACAGTCTTAAACAACTCAACCAGTATGTTGACCTTGTGTATAGTGAAGTGAAAAAAAAGGAAGCCAATGATGCTGCAAAAAATATGGCAGAAGAAAAATTAGAGGCAATACCTGATTCAACAGAAGCTCAATAGACTGTAGCTCATTCATGCCTATCTTTCTCAATAATATTTTGCCTGCATACTTTAATGCAGCCAACGCCGGCAGCTCAGAAATATGGCTGAAAAAAGAAACTTTTCAAGAGGCGGAAAAGATCCAAATCGTTGCGCCTTCCGGCAGTGGTAAAACATCGCTTATTCATTTTATATATGGCATAAGAAGCGATTATAGCGGGGAAATTGTAATAAACAATCATCCTGTAAAAACGGCTGATGCTGAAAAGTTATCCTTGCTAAGGCGGGAGAAAATGAGTATTGTTTTCCAGGATCTTCGCTTGTTTGATGAACAAACCATGTCGCAGAATCTTGAAATAAAAAACCAGTTAACCAATCATCATTCTAAAGAAAAAATTTTAGGGATGGCACAACGGCTGGGCGTTTCACACAAATTACAAACACCGGCAAAAATTTGCAGCTACGGTGAAAAGCAACGCTTTGCTATTATAAGAGCTTTGCTTCAGCCTTTTAATTATTTGTTGCTCGATGAACCGTTTAGTCATCTTGATAATAATAATCGTAACAAAGCCTTGGAACTAATTCTTGAAGAATGTAATAAAAGAAAAGCAACTATTATTTTAGCTGATCTTCAAAAGGCTGCTGACTTTCCTGCCCATAAATTTTTATATCTCTAAATATGCATTAACCGGTAAATGCAAAAATTAAAATATAAACACATATCGTATTTAATTAACCCGGGCAAAAGCAGCTCCTGGAAATTTGCAGGCTACATAGGGCTTGGTATCGGTGTGTTTTTATTATTAGTGTCTCTCCAGATTTTTTTAAACATCAATCATCTTTTAAAAGACAGCAACCCACGAAAGAATGGTTTTGATTTTATATCTGTTACCAAACAAATCACCAACGATAATATGGGAAAGGACAATACCTTTTCAAAAGATGAATTAAGTGGTTTTAAAAAAGTGCCACAGGTTACAGAAGTAGCGCCGGTAATTACAAACCAGTTCAGGGTTAAGGCAAATGCAGGCAGCATGATCCCTTTTAGTACAGACCTTTTTTTAGAAAGTATCAACAAACAATTTCTTGATACTTTGCCTGCCGATTTCACATGGCAACCCGGTCAGCAAAATGTGCCGGTAATTTTTTCTTCTGATTTTTTAGAGATGTATAATGTGTTTGCGCCGGCACAGGGGCTTCCGCAGTTGTCGCCAAAAACGATTGCTGCCGTTGGCCTTGGTTTGGAATGTTACGGAAATACCGGCACGTTTACTTTTAATGCAAACATTGTTGGTTTAAGTGATCGGATCAATTCTGTTCTAGTGCCACAATCTTTTATTGAATGGGGGAATAAATACCTGGCCGGAATCAACACTCAAAATCCTTCAAGACTATATATTAAAACTAAAGATGCCAATGACCCTGCCTTACTCAAATATTTAGACGATCATCATTACCGGGTTAACAAAGACAAGACAAAATTTGGCAGGGTAAAAACCGTATTGCAAACTGTTGTATCCCTCTTGGGGTTTTTTGGTATACTCATTATTTGCCTGGCATTATTACTTTTTTCTTTCTACTTAAAACTCATCATTGCCAACAGCAGGCATAATTTACAGCTCATGATCACTTTAGGATATTCGCCGGGCTGGCTAACAAAAATTGTTTCCGGTAAATGGATACTCCTTTATTTAATTATAATTATTGCAGCCCTGGTGTGCACCGGCATAGTGCATTATTTTTTCTCGGCTACTTTTATGCAGAATGACCTTTCCTTTTTTCCTGACTGGAAAGTTTTCGGCTTAGCTACACTCCTTTTTATACTTGCTGTCTATTTCAATTATGCGTTGATCAAGAAAGAATTATTCCGCATTGCCTGAGTGCAGGTTTTCATAGACTATTGCAGCACCCTGGCCAACACCCACACACATAGAAGCAACACCGTAGCGGCATTTTTGCCTGCCCATTTCATACAATAAAGTCGTAGAAATTCTTACACCGCTACAACCTAATGGATGCCCGATTGCAATTGCCCCGCCATTTACATTTACCTTTTGCGCATCAATACCAAGTTCTTTAATGCAGGCTATGGATTGAGAAGCAAAGGCTTCATTAATTTCGAAAAGATCAACATCATTGAGTGTAATGCCTGCCCGTGCAATAGCTTTATTGATGGCTGATACCGGGCCTATGCCCATAATGGAAGGATCAACACCGCTCACAGCCATGCTTACAACTCTTGCCCGGGGTTTAATAGTAAAAGTTTTTAAGGCAGATTCATTACACAGCAAAACCGCTGCTGCGCCATCATTTATTGCTGAAGAGTTACCGGCTGTAACGCTGCCACCGTTTTTAAAGACTGGCTTTAATTTAGAGAGCTTGTCCATGGAAGTGTGGCGTGGCTGTTCATCTACAGAAAACCCAACCGGTTCATCTTCATGAAGCGAAGGCAATTGCACAGGTACAATTTCATTTGTCCATTTATCAAGTTCTAATGCTTTATAATATTTCTGTTGGCTGTTCAAGGCAAAAGCATCCTGTTCATCCCTCGTAATATGCCATTGCTCCGCTACATTCTCTGCCGTTTCGCCCATTGAAAAAGGATAATACTTTTCAGTAAGCTTTGGGTTGATGAACCGCCAGCCTATAGTAGAATCGTACATCTCAGGCTTACGGCTAAAAGGCGTTTCGTTTTTGGCAAGTATAAAGGGCGCCCTTGACATGCTCTCTACACCACTGGCTATATAAATTTCCCCTTCATCATTTGCTATAGCTCTCGATGCATCCATAATTGCCTGAAGGCCGCTGGCGCAAAGCCTGTTAACGGTATTGCCCGCAACAGATACAGGCAGGCCGGCAAGCAAGGCCGCCATTCTTGCTACATTCCTGTTATCTTCACCAGCCTGGTTAGCGTCGCCTGCAATCACATCTTCAATTTGATTGACATCTATACCTCTATTTCTTTGTAAAAGCGCTTTTATCACCAGCGCCAGCATATCATCCGGACGAATTTTACTTAAGGCTCCGCCGTACTTTCCTATGGGTGTTCTTATGGCATCAAAAATGTAAACCGGTTTCATAATAATTAAACTGCTTTTATTGCTGTATCCTTTGTAAAGATATTGGATTCGGTGGCTGATAGCCTGTTGATCACTGACACCTGAAACTTCATAAAACATCTTTACCTAATTCCGGAATTTCTGCTTTTTCAATGCAAAACATTTTACATTTAACCTGTAGTCATCGTTTTAAAATAAACACATGAAAGAGATTGTTAACTGCGCTGCTTATTCCGGTGGGCGTCGCATTGCTGATGTGGAACTTCCGGATGTTCATGAAGTACTGAAAGCCAGGAACCAGTTTGTTTGGATAGGCTTACACGAGCCATCAGAAGAAGTTTTAAGTAAAGTACAGGTGGAATTTGGCTTACACGATCTTGCAGTTGAAGATGCACATAATGCTCACCAGCGTCCTAAAATTGAACTATATGGTGATTCTCTTTTTGTAGTGTTACGCACTGTTGAAATGAATAAAGACCATCACATTGAATTTGGTGAAACACATTTTTTTGTTGGAAAAAATTTTATTGTAACCGTTCGTCATGGCTATGGCGTATCGTATGCAAACGTAAGATCCAGGTGCGAAAGCACACCAGAACTCTTAAGTAAGGGACAGGGCTTTGCACTCTATTCTATCATGGATTTTATTGTTGACCGTTATTATCCTGTAGTACAGGAAATGGAACAGGAATTACAGGAAATTGAAGACCTGATTTTTAATGGTAAACCAGACCGGGGAACCACAGAACAGATTTACCAGTTAAAACGGGAACTGCTTGAAGTTAAAAGGGCAGTATCGCCATTGGTTGATGTTTGTAATAAATTAATGCGTTTGGAAGTCAGATGGATCTCCGAAGAAACGCGGCCTTATTTCCGGGATGTTTATGATCACGTCGTTCGTATTAACGATATCGTTGAGAATACACGGGAATTATTGAACACGGCAATGGAGGCGAATTTTTCATTGATCTCAATTTCCCAAAATGACGTCTCCAAAAAATTTGCAGGCTGGGCGGCAATTATTGCAGTGCCGACAATGGTTGCAGG
>JANLXV010000054.1:0-2429 GCA_031365305.1 Chitinophagaceae bacterium | reverse complement strand
ATTATTTGGCTACGATATCAAAGCAAAGACGAGTTATATAATTTGTCAGGACTTGAATTAAAATGTGGGTAGGAAAATTTTAAATGACTATAAACCAGAAACCTTTTTCCTCAAGGGTTGTTACAAAGTCATGAGTAAAGTTTATAGTATTAAAACAATACAGGTTTTAAAAGTTCCGGTTGCTGAAGCCTGGAGCTTTTTTTCATCGCCATCTAACCTGGCAGATATTACGCCCCCGAATTTAGGCTTCACTATCACGTCAAAGTATCACGGTAATGAAATGTATCCTGGTCAGATTATTCAATACATTGTTAAACCTGTTTTAGGCATTCCTCTAAATTGGCTTACAGAAATAACCCATGTAGAACCCGGTAATTTTTTTATAGACGAACAACGCTTCGGCCCTTATGCATTCTGGCATCACCAGCATCACTTTAAGCCGCATGAATTTGGTACTGAAATGACAGATATTGTGCATTATAAATTGCCGTTATGGTTTTTGGGAGATATTGCAAACACCCTTTTTGTACAAGCACAGCTAAAAACAATATTTGATTATCGCTATGCGAAAGCTGAAGAATTATTTAATAGTTGACAATTGAGAATGACAATAAAAAAATACCAATGGTATGCATCAAAACTTAGTGACCTAATAACTTACTTACAGATGACAAATGACCAATGACGAATGACTGTTTTATCCAGGCATACGGGTAATGTATTTTTCCATTTGTTTAATCTGATCTACGATTTGTGGCGTAGTCGGTTTTAAAGCTTTTACTTTCCTGAAATAATCTTTAGCGGCCCTGAACTCTCTTTTATTGATCATTATAGAGCATAGCTGTAAGTTAGCAGCAGCTTGGTTTTCTTTATCAGGTAGGCCAGAGCGTATTGCCTGCCTGATGTATTTTTCTGCCTGACGAATATCGCCTTTCTGCATACATAGCATGCCGAGTTGTAACTGGTTTGCACCTTCAGCTTCTTTTAGCGGGCTACCCAGCTCAAGGCTTTTTTTCATGTGCGATTCAGCAGCAGTAAAATCATTTTTTACCATGGCAAGATTGCCCTTCAATGTAAAGTAAACAGAGCGTACAGGCTTGATGAGAAGGTTAGGATATTTAATAGAATTGATTACACGTTCTGCGCCTTCCATGTCACCAGACTCCATGTGACCTTGTATTAAACGCATGGGGCCGAAAATAAAATGACCTACAATCAACACTACAGCTATAAGATAAAGGATAAATGACGGCCAAAAGCTCGTTGTCACATTTACAAAAATGGCAACGGCCAGCATTACAACGCCTAACAATAGCCTGTACCGGATAATAAAATGAAAAAACTTCATGCTTAAAAATTGGGGAGCAAAGATAAGCTTTGGAAAGCCTTAAAAATGACCAGGTGTTAGTACTTGTCATCGTTTATTTCGATCCAGTTGCCTTCAGGATCTTTAAAGTAGACCTGGTGAACGCCATCAACCCGTGTTGTAATTTTTTGGGCAGCGCCCGGCCAATCTTCATAAGGCACTTTGTTTTGATCAAGTACTGCAACAAATTTGCTGATGTCGCTTACCGAAAAACATAAATGACCATTTTTATCATGGGCTACAATGGAACCTGCGCCCTGAATAAGATGAAGATGAGCATGTTCCGCAACTTTAAACCAGGTATGCCTGCCATCGTGAAAAGGTTCTTCTATCATTTCAAGACCAATTATATTTTTATAGAAATCCGTAGTGGACTTAAGGTCTTTTACATAAACAGCTATGTGGTTTAAATGTACAGCCGGTGCCTGTTGCGCATAAACAGTATTAAAAGGTGTAAAGGCAAACAATAAGAGCAAATAGCCAAAGTATTTTTTCATATATGCAAACTAAGAGATCAAAAGTAGGGAGGTTAGCGTACAAATCTTTATTTTTGCCACCCAAAATTTTGGCTCCGTAGTTCAATGGATAGAATAGAAGTTTCCTAAACTTTAGATACAGGTTCGATTCCTGTCGGAGCTACAAAGACTTTAAATTATTTTCATTAAAGGTTTTCGGCTTAACAAGCTTTATTACTTCTCAAATACTATTTCACTTTGCCTTATTTAGAAAAGAGTAAATACAAACATCTTTTAAAAATTACTATTCTTATTGTAATAGCGCTGGCTGTGTTATTTTTTATATACTCTTCCAAACAAAAGAAATCACAGCGGGAACCGGTTACAATTCCCGCCAGGTAAATATTGCTTACAGTATAAATATTATTTTATTTGCGAAATGCTGGATAATCATGTAGAAGTTTTTTCCCATAAGCCGTAATGATTAGTTCATGTTGTTTATAAAAAATTATTTGAGAATAATATTTAAAAAAGGTATTACCAATATATAATCTATGTTGATTCAAAGAACGCATGGTGTGGGTACCAATAATTTTTTTTGGCACAGT
>JANLXV010000052.1:0-3444 GCA_031365305.1 Chitinophagaceae bacterium | reverse complement strand
TACTGTGGATAAGCCGGAGATACATTCATCTTTAAAACGATTGCGAAACAGGTACAGGCTTGTAGTGATGAACGAGGATACTTATGAGGAAATTGTGACCTTCAAGTTGAGCCGGATAAGTGTTTACACAGGCCTTTCTATCCTGTTTGTATTATTGGTTGCACTTACAGTTGCTTTAATTGCTTTTACACCGCTAAAGCTTTACATTCCCGGGTATTCAGGTGCCAGCCAGGCGAAAGCCTACAGGCAATTACAATTAAGAGCAGATTCAATACAACAATCGCTCATGTACAAGCAGCAGTACATTGACAATGTTGAAAAGGTGCTTAAAGGAGAAGTAGCGGTATTACCCGATACCGCCAGGCTTAACATTAAAACGCCTGTCACTAAAAAAAGAAACCGCAGGAGATAACAATATGGAAGAAAACACAGCACAGAAAAAAGGCTTCCCGGTTTGGCGGTATGCAGGCATGGCTACGCAGTTCCTGATCGGGTTAGGGTTAGGCGTTTTTATCGGCATGAAGCTGGACAAGTGGCTAAACTTTGAAATGCCGGTTTTAGTATGGGTACTACCTTTATTAATAATCACCGGGGTAATTGTAAAGATCATTAAAGACACGTCAAAAAAGTAAATGAAGAACAGGAACAAAATATTCTTTCCAATCGTTGCAATATTTGTGATACTTAATGCAATGCTGATTGTTTTTAGAAAAGCGTTAGAAACCAAAGGGTTTGATACAGATGTATTAATTGTATCAAACTTGCTGTTGTTCCTGCTTTGTGTTGCCGGGGTATACCTGCAACAAAAAGGATTGTCTTCAAAAGGCACACCCGCTTTTTTAAAGAGTGTTTATAGTGCAATGATGTTGAAAATGTTTGTCTGCATTATCATATTTTTTATCTATGCTTATTTTTCTGAAAGCGTTAACCAGCCTGCTTTATTTGCTTCTATGGGCTTGTATGTTATTTATACAGCTTTCGAGGTAGGCATATTAATGTCAACTGTTAGAAAAAAGAAGCATGCCTAAAGCGGAAGCACCCCTTCATCATCTCTCGCAATTTATACCAGAGGCCGCTTTGCCCAAGGTGCTTGATTATCTTAAACAATATAAGGTTCACCTCACCATCACACGTGAACGGCAAAGTGTTTTAGGTGATTACCGCAACAGCCGCGATAACAGGAATCACCGGATAAGTGTAAATGGCAATCTTAATAAATTCTCTTTCTTAATAACCTTATTACATGAACTGGCGCATTTGCTCGCTTATGAAAAATACAATAACCGCATAGCTCCACATGGCGCAGAATGGCAAAAGATCTTCGGGCATATTCTTACTGAATTTCTTGAATTAAAACTATTTCCTGAACCCGTTGCCAAAGCATTGGTGCGTTCATTGCACAGCCCGTCTGCCAGCAGTTGTGGCGATATAAAGCTTACACGGGTTCTGCAACAATATGATGTAACCAAGCCGGGTGTTCATCCGGTTGAAAACATCCCTGACGGCGGGCTATTTAGAATTAAAGGAGGAAGAATTTTCAAAAGGCAAAGCAAAGTGCGAACAAGGTACAAATGTGTTGAAGTGGCTACCGGGAAATTATACCTTTTCAGCCCGGTGTATGAGGTTCAGCTTCTTAAACAAAATATTGATCAGCGTTAGCATAAATGCCCCTTTGCATTTATAACTGTTCTTTCTACAATATGCTCAACTTCATTTCTTTTTGAAACTACATCTTTTAAAACTTTTTTGCGGCAATGGCAATCGTGCAATTGAAGAATAAGTTCTGTATACTTTTCTTTTTCATCTTCAGCCAATCTTGCATCGCTGCAATAATAAGTCACATCAAGTCTTGATTGGTCGGGCATGTCAACTATAAGGTGTTTTGAAGAGGTTTTCATTTTGCTTGTTTTCTTTTTAAATATAATTTTTTGGGATGAATATTGATCTGATAAGTCTTGTTGTAAAATTTGGTTAAAAGAAATTAAACCATATTTTATGCCATTAAATTTTAAGAACTTTTATAAAAAATAACATGAAAAAACTTTACTTAATCCTGTTGATGATTTGCTACGGCTTATTGCAGGCCGGATGCAGCAAAGATTTTTTAAAATCTTATGATAAAAGAATACAGGGCTCGTGGAAAATTATAGATGTAGATAAGGTTGGCATTGGCGGCAGCATAAGCAGCCTTACGTTTAAAGAAGGCGAGTTTACTTTTAACGAAGATGGAAAGCTTGAATACACCAACAATGCAGGCGAAAAATACAGCGGTAGCTGGAACCTTCGTAAACAACGCTACACCGGTAGTTGTTTTACGAATGAGAATGGCGGCAGAACCTGTGAAGATAAAAATGTTCAAACATTGCAGCTAACAGCAGTAAACTTTACTACACAGGATGTAAAAGGAGAATTGTTTGATGATTTGCAGTTCACCAATACTAACAGGTTCAACGCTTATATCTACAGCGGCACTAAAACCTATGTTTTCCGTTTTTTGAGATTGTAATTTAAATTAGCCTTTACAGAATCTCTTGGTGAAGCCATTTACCTATGTGCCTGGTTATCTTTTATTAAAAACTTGATGAATTGCGAAGCGGTTATTACGGGCAATTGCGCAGAAGCTTTTTTGAAGTCTTTTGTGTTTGATGTAACAAAGTAATCAATATCTGAAATTTGAAGTGCCGTGAAATATTGCACCGCGTCTTCAAGGTCAGGAAAACCTGCGTGTAAAGATTTTCGAAATGTTTCTTCTGAAGGCGACCGCAGAGAAATTAATTTTAAAAGATTGTCTGTAACATTAATTACTGCATCCCTTGCCAGCTTCTCTTTCTCAAGAAAAAACATTACTGTTATTAAAATAGAAGAAGATGTTGTAATGCGAATTTCTTTTAAAAAAGATTTTGTCAGAATCGCCTCACAGTCTAAATAATCATTAGTTCTCTGCAGCATAGCATCTAAGAAAACATTAGTATCCAAAAATACATGCTGCATAGTATCAGGCTTTTTTTATGTGGGTTCTGGAAGCCGATTTTTTCAGATAGTCATTATACCGGCCTTGCCTGATGATATCTTTATAGTTTACATTTTCCGGAATTTTAATCTTTTTTAAATGAGGTTTCATCTCCTGCCGGATTATTTCCAAAGGATTTATTTCTTCTTTTTCGTTCATACCTGTAAAATAAGTTTCTACCATTTTACTGATGCTGACACCTTTTTGCGCAGAAAGGCGTTTTGCTTTATTTATAATTTTTTCATCAATGCTTAAAGTGAGTTTTGTGGTCATAAATCTTTTATTAAAAGTACGTATCATTTAAATTACATACGTATGATCACGGTGAAAATCTAACCTGGTATAATTCTGTCACCAATTCAACTAATAAAAAAACCGCCCTTATCAGGCGGTTTCAATTTTATGTGCGTTAATCAATATTCATCTTCGTTAAA
>JANLXV010000684.1:0-19797 GCA_031365305.1 Chitinophagaceae bacterium | reverse complement strand
GGATTGTTTCTAACGGCGTCCGGATCTACACCAAAACCATGATTTTGGGTAGTAATCTCACATAAACCTGTAATGACATTTTTTACTGGGTGATTCAATCCTCTATGACCATGATGCATTTTAAAAGTAGGTACATCATTAGCAAGCGCTAATAGTTGCTGGCCCAAGCAAATGCCAAAAAAAGGTTTTTTCTCCTTTAATATTTCTTTGATGGTTGATATGGCATAATCCATCGGTTTGGGGTCGCCGGGGCCATTGCTTATAAAAAAACCATCAGGATTGAATTTAAGCAAATCGCTAAAAGAAGTTTTTGCATTGAAGACTTTAAGGTAGGCTCCTCTTTGAACTAAACATTGCAAAATATTTTGTTTTACACCATAATCCAATACAGCAATCCTGATAGCACTGCTCTCATCTCCAAGTGTATAATTTTCGCTGGTTGAAACAACAGAAGCCAGCTCAAGACCAGACATATCAGGCACAGCCAGCAATTGTTGCTTTAATTTTTCAATGTCAAATTCTTCTGATGAAATAATACAATTCATTGCACCCTGTGTTCTTACATGAGACACGAGCATCCTTGTATCAATTCCATCTATAGCTACTATATTTTGCTTTTCAAAATAAAGCTGCAAAGAATCATCAGCCTGAAAACGTGAAAACTGGCTCTCCAGGTTTCTGCCTATCACCCCTTTTACTTTTACTGAATCGCTTTCTACATCCTCTTTCTTAACCCCATAATTTCCCACATGCACCGTATTCATAATCACTACCTGCCCATAATAACTTGGATCAGTAAAAACTTCCTGGTAACCCGTCATTCCTGTGTTAAAGCAAATTTCACCGGTAGTGGTACCCTGCTTTCCAAAAGCTTTACCATAAAAAATATTACCATCATTTAATATCAATACTGCAGAATTAACCGGAGAATTTTTAGACATGTTATCGCAAATAATTTTTGCAAAGAAAACTATTACCCATCAAAAAAAAATTAAAAATAAAAACAGTTAAGGCTTGAAACTTTACCTGGTAAGGGAAATAATTTTTGAACTTTTGAAGACTAATTATCTAATGACGGAGAAACGTCATCTGTAGATTTAAAAGAGAGATCGAGGGTTTGCTCTATAGTAGATGCTACAGGAATACCATCTATTATTGCCGGTCGCCATTGAGGCCCGTCTTCAATAGCTTTTAAAGCGATACTTGAAATACTATCTGTTTGAACACCTACGGTTTTAGCGTTTGTTACTACGCCTTCAGCATCTACAGTAATCTGCATAATTCGGGTTGTACTGCTGTCCTGGGATTTTACATTTAAACCTGATTTTTCAACAGCATCGCTTACCAAAACTTCAAGATCCTCTTTACCGCCCGGAAAGGATGCTTCAACATTGGTCTCTTTGTTTGGTCTGGCAATAAAAGAATTTTCCTTTTTAGGCTGAACCATGCCAATTTCGTTTGAATAATTGTAGGGAGAAAATGAAAAAATAACTATGATAATAAGCGCTGCAATGCAGAGCCGGGTTATTCTATACGTTAAAGATTTTACTTCCTGATCCAAAAGATTTTTATTATGATTATAAGAGGTAAACAAATATAAGCCGCCCTCAGAAAATTAATAACGAACTAAACGCAATAAGCTTGTGTCAGGCAATAAAAAAGGATGGCTTTTGACCATCCCTCCTTATAAAATATTTCATTTATTTTAAACTCAATTATTTTGCAGCGTCTTCTTTCGGTGTTTCAATGCCTTTAACATCAGCACTTGCGGCTTCAGGACTTTCAGATTCAACTGCTGCCGGAGCAACTTCAGACGCACCATCTGTAAGTTCTTCCTTTTTACCAGTTGCCACATTATCGGTAGGTTTTTTACGTGTACCGGCTCTACGTGTTTTTTTAGCTGCTGTTTTTTCAGTGCTTTCTACACCTTTACCGTATACTTCATTGTAGTCTACCAATTCAATCATTGCAATTTCAGAATTATCTCCTACTCTTTTTCCAAGTTTGATAATCCTCGTGTATCCGCCCGGACGGCCTGCTATTTTTGGGCTAATCACATCGAATAATTCTTTGATGGCTTCTTTATCCTGCAGATAACTAAATACTATCCTGCGCTGATGCGTAGTATTTTCTTTTGATTTTGTTAATAGAGGTTCGGCATACGGACGTAACGCACGGGCTTTAGCCAATGTAGTTACAATTTTTTTATGCATAAATAACTGGCAGGCAAGATTGCTGAGCAAAGCTCTGCGATGGCTTGCTGTTCTGCTTAAATTATTGTTTTTATTACCGTGGCGCATGACTATTGTTTTAAAAAGTTACACCGTGTCAGGAATTGTAACTTGTGATTTTATAAATGGGAGCGATATATTATGTAAAATTAATCGCACACTTTACATTGACATAATGACCAATGACTATTGACTATTGTTTATTTATTCGTCGTCTAATTTCAATTTGCTCAAATCCATACCAAAGCCTAAACCCCTTTCATTCAGCACCTGCTCAATTTCACTTAAAGATTTTTGACCAAAATTTCTAAACTTCATCAGGTCTTCCTGCTCGTATTGAACCAGTTCGCTTAAAGAATTAATCTTGGCAGCTTTTAAACAGTTGAAAGCTCGTACAGAAAGATCCAAATCTTCCAAAGGTGTCTTCAATACTTTACGAAGTTGAAGGGTTTGTTCATCAACAAGGTCTTCTTTTTTATCTTCTTTAGTATCGAAAGTGATATTTTCATCAGTGATGATCATCAGGTGCTGGATCAAAATTCTTGACGCCTGCTTAACTGCATCTTCGGGATGAATAGTTCCATCAGTAACCACTTCCATTACCAATTTTTCAAAGTCTGTTCTTTGTTCAACCCTTGTATTTTCAATGCTATATTTTACGTTTTTTATAGGCGTATAAATAGCATCAACCGGAATATAACCGAAATGCGTGCTTTTGTCTTTGTTCTCTTCAGCAGGCACATAACCACGGCCTTTACCAACAGTAATTTCGATTTCGAGTCTTGCTGAAGTATCCATGGTACAGATAAGCAATTCAGGGTTCATAACCTGGAATGAAGGCGATGCTTCACCGATCATGCCTGCTGTAAATTCTGTTTTATTTTTTAGAGATAATGTAATTTTCTCAGTAGCTATTTCATGGTCAACTTTCTTCTTAAAACGAACCTGCTTTAAGTTCAGGATGATTTCAGTTACATCTTCTGTAATGCCTTTTAATGTAGCGAACTCATGATCAGCACCAGAAATATTGATGCCGATGATTGCATAGCCTTCAAGAGAGTTTAATAACACTCTTCTTAGGGTGTTGCCAATGGTAACGCCATAACCGGGTTCCAATGGGCGAAATTCAAATTGTGCTTCAAAATCAGTACTTTTTTGCAGAACGATTTTGTCTGGCTTTACAAAATTTAAAATGGCCATTTTTTATTTTGTGTTTATTGATTTAAAATTTTAATTATCTGTTGCCTGAAGTGACTGATTACTTACTGTATAATTCCACGATAAGTTGTTCCTTAATATTTTCAGGAACGCTTTCTCTTTCAGGATAAGCTATAAAAATGCCTTTCATTTCTCCTTCGTTCCAATCTATCCAATTAAATTTTGGATTTTTTGGCCGCAGGTTACCTGTTATAGAAGTGTTATCGCTGGTCTTTTCTTTTAAACCGATCTGGTCACCTGGCTTAAGACTGAATGACGGAATATTGGTTACCTCGCCATTCACGGTAATATGTTTATGCGAAACCAACTGCCTGGCAGCTTGCCTGCTTGGCGCAATACCCATTCTAAAAACCGTATTATCTAATCGGGCTTCAAGAAGTTTAATCAAATTTTCACCGGTAACACCTTTACGGCGTGCAGCCTCAACAAATGTGTTGCGGAATTGCTTCTCTAATACACCATAAGTATATTTAGCCTTTTGCTTTTCACGCAACTGAAGTGCATATTCACCTAAGCTTTTACGCTTACGGGCTGCACCGTGCATTCCCGGAGGATTGCTGTTTTTTGTTAACCATTTACCATTACCTGTAATAGGCTCTCCGAATATTCTGGAGATTTTGGTTTTAGGTCCTGTGTAACGATCCATGTTTTAAACTTGATTTTTAATAGTCGTTGGATAATCAGTAAAAATCAAAAATTAATGATACACCCGGTTATTAAATATGTTTGATGTTTTGATGGTTGATGTACGATGTCATGAAATTTCCCGAGTCACTTCGTACATCTTACCTCGTACCATTGTTATACTCTTCTTTTCTTCGGCGGTCTGCAACCATTGTGTGGAAGCGGAGTAATATCCTTTATCATTGTTATTTCAATGCCTGATTGAGACAAAGCCCTTATAGCACCTTCACGCCCGGACCCAGGCCCTTTTACAAAAACATCGCAACGTTTCATACCTGCATCCAGTGCTACTTTAGCAGCATCTGAAGCGGCCATTTGCGCAGCATAAGGAGTATTCTTTTTAGAGCCTTTGAAGCCCATTTTACCGGCAGAAGACCAGGCAACAACCTGACCCTGCTTGTTGGTAAGACTCACAATAATGTTATTAAAACTTGCTGTAACGTGTGCATCTCCATAGGTATCCACTTTTACCACTCTTTTTTTGGAAGAGGCTTTTGTGTTGGAGCCTTTTGTGTTTGTAGCTTTTGCCATAATTTAATGTAGGTGATCTTTTATTAATGACCTTATTTTAAGGTTAATCAACCCTCCTGCCGGCTTACGGGCTATCAGGTGCCGATTATAATTGGTAAGCCTATGTTAATTATTTTTTAGGTGCTTTCTTTTTACCGGCAACTGTTTTACGCTTACCTTTTCTTGTACGGCTGTTAGTACGTGTGCGTTGCCCACGTAATGGCAAGCCTTTACGATGGCGTAACCCCCGGTAACAGGCTATATCCAAAAGACGCTTGATATTGGTTTGCACCTCGCTTCTTAAGGCACCCTCGGTTCTAAACTCAGCACTGATAACATCACGAATAGACGTTTGCTCATCATCATTCCACTCATTTACCTTTTTATCATGTTGTACGCCTGCCTTATCAAGAATATAACGGGCGCTGGACCTGCCTATACCGAAAATATAAGTTAATCCAACTTCACCTCTTTTGTTTTTTGGTAGATCAATACCGGCAATACGAGCCATATATTTATAGAGATTTTATAATTTGAATTTTATTCATATAGCCATTTGTCAGTGAGTCATTTGTCCTTTTGTTAGTACTCTCCTTATTGACCGATGACCATTGACTTAATGACCAATTTTATCCCTGGCGCTGTTTAAAACGGGGATTCTTCTTGTTAATGACAAATAACACGCCTTTGCGTCTCACTATTTTGCAATCAACACTTCTTTTTTTAATTGATGCTCTAACTTTCATCTTTATTAATTTTAAAAAGGCAAGGCCTTAAAGGTTATTTATACCTGAAAATTATTCTACCACGTGATAAATCATAAGGACTCATCTCAACACCAACTTTATCTCCAGGTAAAATTCTGATGTAATGCATCCGCATTTTGCCCGAAATGGTTGCCAAAATTTCATGACCGTTTTCGAGTTTAACCCTGAACATCGCATTGGATAAGGCTTCCAGGATTATACCGTCTTGTTTAATCAGTGTTTGTTTGGCCATAAAGTTTTTGGGAGCGCAAAGATAAGTTTAATTATTTAAACTTTTAAGTAAAAGGCATATTTATTGCTTAATTTGAAGTAAAAATCATTAAATATGAGATCACTTTCGCTAATAAGCTTACTGGCAATTTTGTTTTTGAGTTGTAAAAAGGATAATACGCCTGATACTGGAACGGCCTCAGCCTATATAAATGTTAACGCCGGCAGTACCTGGACTTATGAAGAAACCAATAATGATACCGGAACACCTGCAACTTCCACTTATACAATAACTTCTACAGACCACGATACTACTGTAAACTCAAAAAAATACCATGTTTATAACAACAGTCGTGGAGATCATTGGTTTTTGAACAACACTAATGGAGAATATTACCAATTCGATTCAATACCAGGCCTATTGGGTGGCGGTGTTTTTGACAGGTTATATTTAAAATCAAATATTGATGCAGGCGCCAACTGGACACAAACTGTTACTATAGATGTATCCGGCTTTCCATTGCCGGTTACCTTAACAAATACGGTAACTGAAAAAGGTATCACCCGTACGGTAAATTCGATTAATTATGAAAACGTAATTCATCTAACCACATCCATAGCTGTAACTGGAGTTCCATCATCAGCCATATCAACCAGTATTGAAAGTTATTATGCGGAAGGAACCGGCCTTATTGAAAATACCACACAGGTTTCTATAAATTTTGGCACCGTTGTACAGCAAGTTGATCTTAAAACAAGATTATTAAGCGCAAACTTAAAGTAAACTTAATAGGCTTCATCCGTCAGATGGATCTTGGTCATATCCAGGTGATGATTTTGCAGATCATGTACACCTATGGGATGCAGAATATGACGTTTTTCATCCCTGTACCATATTTCAAAATTTGAAAAATCGTCCTCAGCAGGCAAAAGTATCCTAAAAGCGCCTTTGGAATATTTTACGCTGCCATCATCATTATTTTGTTTTTGAAAATTTAATTTTTTTAATTGTTCATCATCTAACGGCAAAGGCCTAAGCTGGTCTGCCTTAAACCAAAATTCCTGTACGCCGTCATTGATACAAATTTCTTTTTCGTCCCGGTTAAAATTGGTGATCTCACCCTGTGTTGTTTTGCCATCATATTCAGCAAGTACGTAATCGCCTGTCTTAAGATTTTGGAATTTTATCATCGTTAAAATTTTGGTACTCAATTTATAGAATTTGAAATAAACATTTTCAAATTATTCGCTCCAGCTCATAATATAATTTTCGTTTTCTATAGCAAGAGCCTGCTTTGTTAACTGCAAAGGATGAAATGTGTCCACCATCACAGCAAGTTCCCTGGTTTCTTTTGCTCCAATACTTTTTAACACTGCACCGGGATGTGGGCCGTGCGGAATGCCACCCGGGTGAAGCGTGATCATGCCACGGGTAACATTTTTACGGCTCATAAAATCTCCATCGACATAATAAATAAGTTCATCACTATCTATATTGCTATGATTGTAAGGCGCCGGAACTGCAAGCGGGTGATAATCGAAAAGCCGCGGAACAAATGAGCAAACCACGAAGTTGTTACCTTCAAAAGTTTGATGAACCGGGGGCGGCTGGTGAACCCTTCCGGTTATTGGCTCAAAATCGTGAATGGAAAATATATAAGGGTAACAGCAACCATCCCAGCCGATAACATCAAAAGGATGATGCAGGTAATGAATGCCATACATAATACCCGACTTTTTTGTATGGATCAAAAAGTCTCCTTTTTCGTCAATGGTCTGCAAATTTTGCGGCGCATGAATATCCCTTTCGCAATAAGGGGAATGCTCAAGCAACTGCCCGTATTTACTAAGATATTTTTTGGGGTATCGGATTGGGCTGAATGATTCTACAATGAATAACCGGTTAGTATCTGTTTCAAATTCAACCTGGTAAATTGTACCTCTGGGAATATTGATGTAGTCGCCATATTTAAAAGCCAGCTCACCATATTGGGTTTTTATTTTGCCGCTCCCTTCATGAATAAATATCAGTTCATCAGCATCAGCATTTTTAAAAAAATCAAGCGCCATGCTTTCCATAGGTGCGGCCAAACTAATATGGCAATCATTATTCACCAAAATGGTTTGCCTGCTGTTTAGATAATTGGCGGCAGGCTTAATTTTAAAACCATCAAAGCTGCGGTGTGCCAGCATTTTTTCTTCCGCAATTTCAGGCTTTATACTTGTAGGTTTATCAGTTTTTATAATTTCTGTAGGGGGATGATTATGATAAAGCAATGAATAATCCGAGGAAAACCCTTCAGTTGAAAAAAGTTGCTCACTGTACAATTCGCCATTTGATTTACGAAACTGTGTGTGGCGTTTATGAGGGATATCCCCGGCTTTGTAATAATGCGGCATGTCAATGCGTTGTAAAATGTGTGAAACTATAAAATCAAAAATACTGTTATTTGCACACAGATGAAGTGGGCATCATTATAAATCACCGGGAAGCTTATGACGAAAATTGGATTACTGTCAGATACACATAACTATCTGAATCCTGCAATACCTGAGCATTTTGAACGATGTGATGAAATATGGCATGGCGGCGACTTTGGCACTATTGGCATTGCTGATAAATTAAGATCATTTAAAAACAAGCATTATATTCTTAGAGGTGTTTACGGTAACGTTGACGGTTATGATGTACGCAGTGTTTTTCCTGAGAAATTGTTTTTTACCTGTGAAAAAGTGAATGTCTTCATACAACATATTGGTGGCTATCCTGAAAAATATGCACCAGGTGTAAAAAATGATATCATCGGGCATCAATCAAAAATTTTTATCAGCGGCCATTCACATATTTTAAAAATTATGTTTGATAAAAAAATTAATTGCCTGCATATAAACCCGGGTGCAGCAGGAAAACATGGATGGCAAAAAGTTAGTACTATTGTTCGCTTTGCGATAGATGGTGATAACATTATTAATTGTGAAGTGATTGAGTTATAATATACCGGCTGAAAATAATACAACTTAATTTTGTTCTATGTTTAAATTGTTAATGACTGTGTTTTCTGTAACATGTTTTCTGATAATTATTTCATGCAATAACGCTAAGAAAAAAAACAAACCAGGCCAATCTGACACTGAAGAGCAACTATTATTGGCGACGGTAAAACAATTTCCTGATTCTATACAGGTAAGGGAGGAACTGATTGAATATTACCGCAACAAGGGCAATTATGATTCCGCTTTATCAATCACAAACGAAGCGTTGATGCGGGATAACCACAGCCTTGATTTGTGGGATATTAAAGGCGTTTTAAATTATGAAAATGGCGACACTTTAAATGCTATTAAGTCTTATGAAACATTAATTGATATATACCCTTTACCTGAGTATTTAATATCTCTTGGTACAATGTATGCCCAAACTAAAAATCCCAAAGCATTGCTTATTGCTGATGCGCTTGTTGTTGCAAACAGGGCAAAGGCTCAACGGGAAGCCTATTTCATTAAAGGTCTTTATTATAATTATCTGAATAACCAGGTAAAAGCCATCAGGTATTTCGATAGTTCTATCGCTGTAGATTATAGCTATATGTTTGCTTACCGGGAAAAGGCCATTGGTTTATATGGGCTTAACAAGTTCAACGATGCGTTAAAAGTTTTGCAAAGAGCAGTAACTATCCAAAATAATTTTGATGAAGGGTATTACTGGATGGGCAAGGTGTATGAAAAAATGGATAGTACACAAAAAGCCATAGAGAGTTACCAGATGGCTTTATTATATGATAAAAATTTTATTGAAGCTAATGAAGCTCTACAGCATTTGAAGCCTGCTGCTAATTAATTTCTATTTTTATTTATAACTAAATTATAATGCCGATAATTGCGCCTTCTCTCTTAGCTGCTGATTTTCTTAATTTACAGGCTGCCTGTACCATGTTGAATGAAAGTGAAGCCGATTGGTTTCACCTTGATGTAATGGACGGCGTTTTTGTACCCAATATTAGTTTCGGACTGCCGGTTATTGAACAGATCACCAAAACCACATCCAAAATTTGTGATGTTCATTTAATGATTATTGAACCCGGAAAATATGCAGAAGCTTTTAAGGCTGCCGGAGCCGATATCCTCACCGTGCATTATGAAGCATGTCCGCATTTGCATCGTAACATTCAACAAATAAAAGCATTGGGTATGCAGGCAGGTGTAGCAATAAATCCGCACACACCTGTTAAACTTTTAAAAGATGTTTTAGAAAACATAGATGTAGTATGCCTGATGAGCGTAAACCCGGGTTTTAGTGGCCAGAGTTTTATACCAAACGCTTTAAAGAAAGTTACTGAATTACGAAAGATGATTGATGATAATAATTATCAAACAAAAATTGAGGTTGACGGCGGCGTTACATTAAATAATGCTGAAAAAATTATAAAGGCGGGAGCGCATGTTCTTGTAGCCGGCAACACTGTATTCAAATCGGCTGACCCAATATCAACGATCAGGAAATTAAAGGCGATTACATAAAAGTTATTTCACATACTTGCATTTTACATAGTATTAAAAGAGGATCCTTTTAACTTTTTCAACCAGATGTTAATAAGTACTTTAGCAATGGTTGATGTTGCGTTTTATATTGTGACAACAACTGTTTATAACCTCTCCTTTAAGTACAAAATAAATTAAGCCACTTGACAGAAACGATCATTAACCTTCAGACAGTAAATCCTATCGAATTTTTCGGCGTAAACAATGGTAAACTTGATATTCTAAAAAAGAAATTTCCCCGTTTAAAAATACTTAGCCGCGGTACCCAAATAAAACTCACCGGCGCACCAGACCAGATAGAAGATGCAAAAGACAAGATCTCTCTTGCCGTGCAATACCTGGAAAGAAATGGGCACATGAGCGAAAACTACTTAGAGCAAATTTTAGGTGGCGATGATGAAAAAGTTATAGATAATTTCCAGGAAAGAAATCCTAACGATGTGCTGGTTTTTGGCCCTAGTGGTAAAACCGTCAGGGCACGGACAGTAAATCAAAAATTGATGGTTACAACCATTGATAAAAATGACATCGTATTTGCTATTGGCCCTGCAGGTACGGGTAAAACCTACACTGCGGTTGCACTTGCTGTAAGGGCTTTAAAAAACAAACAGGTTAAAAAAATTATTCTCACCAGGCCTGCTGTTGAAGCCGGTGAAAACCTTGGCTTTTTGCCCGGTGATTTAAAAGAAAAAATTGATCCCTATCTAAGACCATTATATGATGCACTGGATGATATGATACCCGCAGATAAACTGGGTTATTATATGACTACCAGAACTATTGAGATTGCGCCTTTGGCATACATGCGTGGCCGTACCCTTGATAATGCTTTTATTATTCTGGATGAAGCACAAAATGCCAATGACCTGCAGCTTAAAATGTTTTTAACCCGTATCGGTGCAAATGCAAAAGCAATTATTACAGGTGATGTTACGCAAATAGATCTTCCACCGAAAATAAAAAGCGGTCTTGAGAAATCTGTTCGCATCCTTAAAAATATAGAAGGTATAGGCCATGTAGAACTTGATGAAGAAGACGTTGTACGCCATAAACTGGTAAAAGCCATCATCAGGGCTTATGATAAAGAAAAAGTAAAAGAGATGGAACACCATCATAGTTAAAAATAAAAGTGGCTTTTGCCACTTTTTTTATGTCAGGTATTGCCAAAAAACTATCCTTTTAAAATCTATAACTTCGGCAATTATTACATGAGAATGATCTTAAGACAATACATCATCATTGGCATCATTTTCTTTATAGCAGGCTGTACAACAAACAGCACCGCTCCTACGCTTGATGATCCTATGAGTTCGGGCCGTGAGTTTATTGAATCATCATTAAAAGGAGATTATGTAAATGCCCGTAAACATTTATTGCAGGACAGCTTGAACCTTGAATATTATAATGGCCTGCAAAATTTTAATGAGAAGATGAATGCCCGGGATAAAAGCGGGTACAAGGATGCAAACATTATTATTGATTCAATAAAGCAGGTCTCAGATACTGTTTCTGTTATCCATTATTCAAATACTTATAAGAACAAACCTGATAAAATTAAAATGCTTAAGGTAGGTAACGATTGGCTGGTTGATTTTAAATACACATTCCAGTAAAATGCTTTATCAATTTTTGATTGTGGCAGCGGGTGGTGCAATAGGTTCCACCTTACGATATTCGGTGGCGCTCATGGCACTGTCAAAAACATTTCCTGCCAGCACGTTATTCATAAATATTATTGGAAGTTTTATCATTGGTATATTGGCAGCAATGCTTTTAAAAAATACTATTGATTCTACTTTATGGAAATTTTTAGCGATAGGCATTTGTGGAGGCTTTACAACATTTTCAGCATTTTCCCTGGAGGCTTTTAATATGTTGCAACAACAACTCTATACAAATTTTTTATTGTACATTGTTGCAAGTGTGGCTGGCGGCCTGTTGGCTGTAGCTGCAGGTTTTATACTTACAACTCATGTTATAAAATAATATATTATGTACGTCCTCCATCCATGGCATGGTGCAGAATGCGGAGATAAGGCTCCCGCTGTTGTTAATGCCTTAATCGAAATTCCGCAGGGTTCAAAAACCAAATATGAAATAGATAAAAAGACAGGTTTGCTAAAGCTTGATCGTGTAATCTATTCTTCATTTCACTACCCCGTGAATTACGGCTTTATTCCACAAACACTGGGGAAAGACGGTGATCCGTTAGATATACTCGTTATCTGCTCTGAATCTATACAGCCGCTGTGTTTGGTTGAAGCTTACGTAATAGGCAATATGCAAATGATTGATACCGGGCTTATAGATGATAAAATAATTGCCGTAGCAGCTAAAGACCCCAGCGTAAATTATATCACCAACTTAAGTGAGGTGCCTCAACACTTTTTTACGGTTTTAAAAAATTATTTTGAGCAATACAAAGTTCTGGAAAATAAAAAAGTTGAGATCAATGATTTCCAGGATAAAGAGGAAACCTTTGCGGTAATAAATGAAGCCATTGAATACTATAAAGAAACTTTCAAACAAAAAGCCTGAATATAACATGACTATTGTCACTATCCTGCTACTTGTGCTGGTTGGTATAAGTGCCGGTATTTTAGGAGGCTTAGTAGGTGTTGGCGGAGGCATTATTATTGTGCCGTCACTCATTTATTTTTTGAGTTTTACCCAAAAAAATGCACAGGGAACATCACTCGGCTTGTTGCTTTTTCCGGTTGGTATTTTAGGTGTTCTCCAATATTATAAAGAAGGCTATGTTGATTTTAAAATAGTGAGTATACTGGCTATTGGTTTTTTATTGGGAAGCTACTTTGGCAGTAAAATAGCACTTAGCCTGCCGCAGGAAACCGTAAAGAAAACTTTTGCTGTGCTTATGCTTTTAATAGGTTTTAAAATGTTGTTTATTGATAAGCCTCACCCGGAAAAACCCGCTAAACTTTCAAAGTCGCCTGAACACCTCAATCGAAATTTTAGAAAGTAATTTACATGACCCGCCTGATACTTTTCAGGCGATGCGTTTGCTGCATCGTGTCCCTGTTCGTAATGCCTTCTTCTGTAATGGTGTCTACTCTTACTTTGCCTGACGAATGAATGATTGTTTTTTTGTTCAAAAGAATGCCGACATGCGTAACTTTTCCATCAGCATTTTCAAAAAAACAAAGATCACCACACCTGGCATTTTTTAATGAAGAAACAGCAATGCCTTGTTCAGCCTGCTGCCAGGCATCTCTCGGTAAAACAATATTCATGTACCTGAAAACAGATTGGCTAAAGCCGCTGCAATCAATACCATAAACGCTTTTGCCTCCCCATAAATAGGGCGTATTTAAAAACTGGTAACACATTTTCCTGATCTTTTGCCTGGAGGGCTTTTTGTTGGAAGGCTTAAATGTTTTTGCATGTGAAACAAAGGCATGGAGCCTGAGCTGTAATTTCTTCTTCTTAAAAAGAGAAAGGTCTGCACCAAAAGGTACTACGAGTACAGTGTCGTTGAGAACAAGTGTATTGATATAGCCTTTTGCATATTTATTCCTGGTGATGCGATAAGGCACATCGGGCATATCTAAAAGCTGGGCAGTTAAACACCAACCTTCATAATTATCAAAACTGCACCGGATATTAAGCCAGTCCCCTTCTTTGCCCAAAACCATACAGATTTCACCAAATAATAATTGCGTGGTCATTTCTGCCCTGTGCGAAGGCTCACTTCTTACTGCCGATAATGGCACGATACAAATACATTTATGCATAATGTTGACTTATTTCAAAAAAACGAAAATTATGGAATTTAATTATGTTTACATCTTATAGAAAACCAACCACGCCTGCATTTTGATGCATCAACCACACGATAAGTTTGACGATAAGGAGCTACTGAGTAATTTTTATAAAGATCATAATAACAATTGGCTTGGCATACTGTTTCCAAGATATACACTTTTGCTTTTAGGTGTTTGTATGAAGTATCTGAATAATGAAGAAGATGCAAAAGATGCCGTGCAACAGGTTTATTTAAAAGCTATCAATGAACTGCATAAATATCCCGTCGAGTTTTTTAAAAGCTGGATATACATGATCGCCAAAAATTACTGCCTGATGAAGCTTAGAGAATCAGGGAAAAAATTTGTAGAATTAAGCAAGGATTTTTCTGAAAATATCAATGAGCCGGATGAGAATCAGTATTCAATAAATAAAGAAACGACGCTGAATGAAATGGAGCAAGCGCTGGCGCAATTAAATAAAGAGCAGCACCAATGTATTGCCTTATTTTATCTTGAAAAAAGATCATACCAGGAGATAACAGGTATCACAGGCTTTTCAATGATGCAGGTAAAAAGTAATATTCAAAACGGTAAAAGAAATTTAAAACTGGTACTACAAAAAGTATTACAAAAGAATTGAGGGATACGCCGTTAATAATAATGTTTAAAAATGGAAAATAGTAAACTGGTTAACATATTAGCCGATAGTAATAAGGATATTGATAATCAGAAACTGATGGATTACCTGAGTAACAAACTTAGCCGGGATGACAGTCACGACTTGGAAAAACAAATGGCTGACTCGGGATTGATGAATGATGCTGTGGAAGGCTTACAACAACTAAAGCATGAGGATGCCTTGTTATTTGCCAATCAATTAAATGCTGAACTAAAAAAACAACTTGCAAAGAAAAAGTATAGAAGAACTAAAAGGCAATTCAAAGATAAGGCCTGGATATATTTTGCTGCGGTATTGATCTTGCTCATTATCATCGTTACCTATATGGTAATGAAAATGCATTTAAGTAGCACCTGATTGTAAAAACAAAACCCCCAATTAAGGGGGCTTGATATTTTCACTACCTTAAAATGATTACATTTTCATTTCATGCATCTTGCCATCCTTATCCATCATGTGACCGTCTTTGTCAATGCTCATTCCTTCCGTCATCTTCATTTTCATACCATCCTTCATCATTACCTCACCGCTGGTCATCACTTTGCAACCATCAGTGCAGGTCATTGTTTTTGTCATTGGCACCATTTTGCCAGCTTCCATCATCATCATTTTGCCATCTTTCATCATCATGGCACCATCTTTCATTTCCATCATTTTATCCATTTTATCGCCGGACATTGCTGAGGTATCCATTGGAGCCATTTTGCTCATGGTATCTTCAGACATTTTGCTGTCATTCATCATACTTGATGAATCAGAGCTTGTAGATTCAGTAGTTGAACTGTCGCTACATGCCGTAAAACATAAGGCAAGTGCGCCAATTGCTAATAATTTTTTCATTGTTAAAATTTTTGAGTTTCGGCAAATCTATACAAAATTTTTAAGCAGCTTTAAAAGTAATAAAAAAGACATAATTATGTGATAATCTACTTTTTTCTGAAAAACAGCCGCACAGGTACTCCTGAAAGTTTGAAAGATTCCCTGAGCTTATTTTCCAGATAATTTTTATAAGGTGTTTTGATGTCATCCGGGAAGTTGCAGAAAAATGCAAAAGAAGGCACCTGTGTATGAATTTGAGACACATATTTTATTTTAACCTGGCTGCCCCGCACTACCGGTGCATGATAAGCCTCTACCGCTTTAAGCATAACCTCATTAAGCTTTGATGTAGGTATGCGCTGCTTACGGTTTTCAAATACTTCAAGGCCTGTTTCCATGGCCTTAAAAATCCTGGTTTTTTCTGTAGCGCTTATAAATAAAATAGGTAAATCGTTAAAGGGTGCAAAACGTTGTTTCAACATCCTCTCATATTCTTTAGCTGTATTGGTTTCCTTCTCCACCAAATCCCATTTGTTAACCAATACAACAACGCCTTTGCCTTTTTTTACCGCTAATGAAAATATATTCAGGTCCTGTGCCGATATTCCTTTTTCTGCATCTAACACCAGGAAGCACACATCCGCTTCGTCCATGGCCTTTATCGCCCTGATCACCGAATAAAATTCCAGGTCTTCATTAACCTTCGTTTTCCGACGGATGCCAGCCGTATCAATTAAAGTAAAGGCTTTATTAAAAAGATTGTAGTTGGTATAAATAGTATCTCTTGTGGTACCGGCAATTTCGCTTACAATAGTTCTCTCCTGCCCTGTTAAGGCATTTAATAAAGAAGACTTACCGGCATTGGGTTGACCCATAATAGCAAACTTGGGAAGCTGTCCTTCAGAATCATCAACTACTTCAGCAGGAATGGCTGCACACACTTCATCCAGCAACTCTCCGCCACCTGTACCGCTGATCGAAGACACAAAAAAAATCTTTTCGAACCCTAAACTATAAAACTCAGAGGCTTCAAGTAACCTTTGATGATTATCTACTTTATTAATAACTACGTAAACCGGTTTTTTTGATCGTCTTAAAATGTCAGCCATGCTTTCATCCAGGTTGGTGATACCCGTTGTAACATCGCACATAAAAATTACGGCATTAGCTTCTTCCAGCGCAATCAGCACCTGCTTTCTTATTTCCCGTTCAAATATATCATCGCTATGCGGTACAAAACCACCTGTATCCACCACGTTAAAAGTTTTGCCAGCCCATTCAGCAACACCATATTGCCTGTCTCTCGTAACGCCGCTTACATCATCCACTATAGCTTTCCGCTGCTCAAGCAGCCTGTTAAATAAAGTGCTTTTGCCAACATTTGGCCTGCCCACAATTGCCACTGTATACCCCATAATATTACTGTTGAACTACTTAAAAAGTGGGCAAAGATATTGCTTATGAAATTTGCAAACTGGTATTTAGCATTTGCAGATGATTATAAAAAGCTGGATAAGACTTATTGACGGCCCCGGCTTCCAGGATAACGGTGTTATTCTTAGCCTGTAAGCCTGCTATAGCACAAGCCATTGCTATCCTGTGATCGTGGTTGGAGTGTACCGTTGCGCCATTAACATTTTCGGCAACTTCTATCCTCATCTCATCGCCATCTAAAGTAATATTAACACCCATTTTTTTAAACTCAGCTTGCAGCGTAAGCGACCGGTTACTTTCCTTGTGTGCAAGCCTGCTGTTGCCTTTTATAACAGTTGTGCCGGCGCAGTATGCAGCAAGGCTTACCAACGGCGGAAAAAGATCAGGGCAATCTGTTGCATCAAAATTGAAGCCTTGCAATTCACTCTTAGAGATATGAATAATATTATCTGAAAAATCAAGCCTGGCGCCAGCCGCTTTCAATCCATCAATGATTGCTTTGTCTGCCTGGGTTGATCGAATATCAAGCCCGGCTACGCTGATATCGCCGGCAACTGCACCGGCAACCAGTAAAAAAGATGCGCTGCTCCAATCGCCTTCAACGGTGTAGGTTACAGGGTGTATAGGTGTTTGTTTTGCAAATAAAAATTCCCTGTGCTGATCATGTTTCACAACCCAGCCAAAATCATTTAAAACAGATAAGGTAAGATTGATGTAGGGAATGCTTTTAAGATTATTTACTTTGATAGAAACAGGCTGATCACAGGCTTGCGCAAATGCCATCATAAGACCTGTTAAAAATTGAGAACTTAAAGAACCATCAATGGTAATGTTAGCTGGCTGCAATGGACCTTTTAAACGGATAGGTAATTTTCCATGATTTGATTGAATGGCGATGCCAAGCTCTGGAAATATTTCATCAAAAAAATCCATCGGTCTTTTAACCAGGCTACCACTTCCGGTAATATTTACTTCACCTTTTTTAAGTGCCGCAATTGGTGCAAACATTCTCAAGCCAAGGCCACTTTCACCGCAATTAATATTAATAACTTCTGAAGACTCATTTCTGTCCGAAGGGCCTGTAACTTTTAATGTATTACCATTTATGCTTTCTACAACGCAGCCCAATGCCTTTATCACTTCTATCGCTGCAAGATCATCATTACTATCTCCGGCATTTTTTATAATAGTTTCTCTTGAAGATAAACTGGCAGCCGCACAAGCCCTTTGCATTGAGCTTTTGGAGGGCGGTGCCGATATTGTACCTGAAATTATGGAAGGATTAATAGTTACAATCATAAGCAACTAAGCCGTTACAGCTTTACCGGATTTGAAATAATCATCAAAAAATAATTTTAATGCAGCCGTTGATAAGGACATGACTTTTGCCTTTCCTATTTGATCAAGAAGAATGAATTGAATATCGTCGCCGAGCTTTTTTTTATCCATTAATAACACCTGCCATATTTTATCAGCTTCAACATTTTGGTAAACCGGTAAATGATATTGTTGCAATAACTGCTGTAATGCGTCAGCATCTTCAGCAGGTAAGTTATTAACCTGTTGAGATAACACAGCGGCCGCTACCATGCCAACGCTTATTGCAGAACCATGCGGCAGCAGGTAACTATTTTCAATAGCATGACCTAAGGTATGCCCAAAGTTTAAGAGCTTTCTATCGCATTTTTCAAATTCATCTTCAGCAACAACAGTCATTTTAATTTTTACATTTTGCTGAATCAATTCATCAAGCGCTTTGCCCGATGACGTGTAATCTTCAATCCTGTTCTGCTGTAAGGCTGCAAATAAATCAGCATCTTTTATAGCGGCATGCTTTATGATTTCTGCAAAGCCATTTATCCATTCTTCTTTGGGAAGCGTTTGTAAAAACGTATAATCATACAACAAAAATTCAGGCTGCCTGATGCACCCAACAAGATTTTTATATATGCCAACATCAACGCCATTTTTGCCACCAATAGCAGCGTCAACCATGGCAAGTATAGTGGTAGGCACAAAGCCAAAACGGACACCTCTCATATAAATACTGGCCGCATAGCCGGTGATGTCGGTTACAACTCCGCCTCCCACACCAACTAATAACGTCTGCCTGTCCGCCTTTAAAGCTATAAGCCGTTCAACAATGTTGTCAACTGTTGGCTGTTGCTTAAAAGTTTCACCAGCCTTTATAACAATTACTTTTTCTGATTGAAATTTATCAGCATGCTGCCTGAAAACATTTTCATCAGTTACATAAATAATCTTTACATCGCTGAAAAGATTTTTTAACTGGCTAAAGGCTTCATCAAAATAACAGGAAACAGTTTTAGAAGATATCCGGAAAGTTTCTTTCATCAGGCTTAATCGTTCATTATTTTATTTTGATGATTAATACTTTCAAGATGAACGGCATCGTAATATTTTACAATAAAGTCTTTACTCAAACCAAGATGTTCGCCTTTTTTAAAAGCCCTTTCAAGTAAATCGTTCCAGCGGTTTGTTTGCAGAATAGTAATATTGTTAGCCTTTTTATATTCACCTATTTTGTCTGCTACTTTCATTCTTTGCCCTATTAAAGTCAGCAACTCATCATCAATATGATTAATCTGTTCACGCAGGGTGGCAAGGGCTGTAATAAATTCCTGCGCATCTGTGTTCTCTGATCTCCATACCAGTTCTCCTAACATTTCCGCCAGCTTTTCCGGTGTTACCTGTTGCTTGGCATCGCTCCAGGCTTTATCAGGGTCAATATGACTTTCAATCATCAGGCCATCAAAATCCAGGTCAATACTTTTTTGAGCTACAGACTGCAAAAGTGTTCTGTTACCACAAATATGTGAAGGGTCACAAATCAACATCATATCAGGAAAACGTCTTTTCATTTCAATAGGCAAATGCCACATCGGCGCATTACGATATTCCGTGTTGCCATAATTTGAAAA
>JANLXV010000644.1:0-6807 GCA_031365305.1 Chitinophagaceae bacterium | reverse complement strand
AACTTAACGTAGTCAAGATCGGTGGTGCGTTTTAATATGCCACTTGTTATAAAAAGGTCTTTGTTGCCATCATTATCAAAGTCAGCAAATAAGGGGCACCAGCTCCAGTCCGTAGCGGCTATACCACTGAACAACGCTGTTTCACTAAAACTGCTGCCATTGCCATTATTACGTTGCAAACAATTTTTAGAATATTGTGGCTGGAAGCCATTGTTGATTATTTTGTAATTATAAATGTCAAGGCCCTCATCACTGCCATAGGTTTTTAAAATTTTTTCATCCTGCGGCAGCATGTCCACGGTTACAATATCTAATTGCCCGTCGTTATTATAATCAGCCGCATCGTTACCCATACTAAAACGGCTGTAATGTTTAAAGTGATTGGCACCGGATTCAGTAAATATTCCGTTGCCATTATTGAGGTAATAATAATCGTTCTCGTGAAAATCATTGCCAACGTAAATATCATCCCATCCATCGTTATTTAGATCTGCCACTGCCAGGCCAAGACCGTAACCGATATTACTCTGGTAAATGCCTGCCAGGGCAGATATGTCAATAAATTTATGAGCAGGTGTATTTAAATCGTTTCTTAGAAAACGATCACCACTATGGGGATCAAAAATTCTTCTGCGAGAAGTGTCTACAATATTTTGATTAGGACGATCGCTTTCACTTAGTAAATAACAATCCAGGTCTCCGTCGTGATCGTAATCAAAAAACGCTGCCTGGGCTGAGTAACATTTAAGGTCCAGGGCATATTCCCCCGACCGATCTGTAAATGTTCTATTACCATTATTAATAAAAAGCTGGTTATGACCTTTAAGCCCAAATTTCTCATTCACCGAACAAACGTAAATGTCAAGGAAACCATCGCTGTTAACGTCAGCCATTGTAACACCGCTGCACCAATCTGATATACCTGCTACGCCCGCTGCATTCGTAATATCTTCAAAAACCATATTCCCTTTATTGAGATATAGCTTATTATTTCCCTTCGTATTGGCTGTAAAATAAATATCAGGTAGGCCATCATTATTAATATCTCCGGTGGCAACACCACCGCCTTCATAGTAGTATAAATAATATAGAATATTGAAGCCTTTTTGATCAGGCAAATTATTCTGAAAAGTGATAGCCGTTTTTGATGCAGGTAATAGTTTAAATACGGTAGGAGTTGTATTACAGGATATAAAAAGAAGCAGCAGCACCGTGTAGGTGCAAATTGAATTTAATTTTTTACTTAATAAATGCGCCTTACTAAAAGACCTACAAAAGCGTTTAAAATGATTGGTAATGCTAAACTTCATTGGCGATTGCTTTGAAACAAGAAACGGGCTGTAAAATACAGCCCGTTTAATAAAAGTTAGTTACTATTTAAATTAGTACCCGGGATTTTGAGTGAGTTTACCATTTGATTTATCGATAGCAGGTTGTGGAATCGGTAGTAAGGCGTTAGTGGGCGTATATCCACGACTTTTTAACACCGTCTCCGCATCACCCCATCTAACAAGGTCATAAAACCTTTCGAATTCCATTGCGAACTCCGCTCTGCGTTCCTGCTTAATAGCAGCCCGTATTACTGCCTGGTCTGTAGATGTAACCGGAGGCAACACATCGGTTCTGCCATTTCTTGCTCTTGCTCTAACCTGCTCGAGATATTGTAAAGCCTTGTCAGTAATACTTTGTTCATTTGCTGCTTCGGCAGCCATTAATAAAGCGTCTGAATATCTGATGATGATCATATCCAGCCAATTGCTGAACCTGTCGCCTGTGGCGCTTCTTCGCTTAGGATCACTGTAAGCTTTCTTATTCCAATAAGCTGTCTTTAGCAATGGTAAGGTCGCACCAAATTTGCCATCATTGATTAATGAATCATCTTTCGCACCGGAAAATAATATGGTTTGACCTTTACGGGGATCACCTGCCTCAAAACCAGACTTTACCAAACCGCTGTCAGGTATATTCCAACCCCAGCCCAAATCCCATTCTCCGGAACCTCTAACGCCTTGGTATTGCGCAACGTTATTACTAAATACACTCGAACCGTTTGAATTTTCATAATTCTGTATCTCGAACAATGATTCTTTGCTGTTTTCAAATTCTTCTGTGAATACGTCTGCGAAATTGTCAACAAGCCCATATTGACCTGAGTTTATAACCGCTTCCGCACTGGCCAAAGCACCAGCCCAGTCTTTCCTGTATAAAAATGTTTTGGCCTGAAGCGCTTCAGCAGTGCCTTTTGTTACTCTGCCTGCAAAAGAACTTTCCCAGTTAAGGGGTAAACTTTGAACAGCAAATGCTAAGTCCGCATCTATCAAAGCATAAATATCGGCGGCCGGAGCTCTGGGCACATTTGCATCTTCAGCAGTGTAAACTTTAAAGTCAATTTTAGGGACATCGCCATAATCTCTTACCAAATCGAAATAAGCATAAGCTCTTAAAAAACTCACCTCACCTTTATTCACCATGGTGGCAGGTGATGTTGAGCCCGAAGAATCTATGTCTTTTAAAATTCCGCTGGCCTGTTGTACAAAAGCTAAGTGATCATCCCATACCGCATTGTTTAGCCAGAAATCTTTATTGGTTTTTGAGAACCGGTCTACTACTTCCTGGGCATCGCTGCCATCACCTTCAGTACTGTTCAAATTATCATCAGCACGGGCAGCGTGAATTGTTAGAAACGGCAATGAGGTCATGCCCCAGTTACGTGTTGCTGCATATAAGCCAAAGACTTTATCTTCCGCACCAGACTGCGAAATATCTCCGTCTATCCCTTGTCCCAGAGGTCGCCTGTCTAAAAACTTTTTGCAACCAAGTTGACCATACAGCATTATTATAGTCAAAGCTGCAATTCCGATCTTATTAGAAATGTTTATTTTTTTCATTGTCCTATTAATTGATAATTAGAAACTAATATTTAACCCGGCAGTATAAATCGCAGGAACGGGGTACGAACCGTTGTCTACGCCAAATTGTAAAGCAGATCCGCCAAACTCTGGCGTATATCCTGAATTGTGTTTAAAGGTTTTTAAGTTTTGTGCACTTAAATAAAACCTCCCTGACTTAATATGAACCGATTTTAGAAAATTAGGATTGAAAGTGTACCCTAATTGCAGGTTACGTATGCGCAAGTAGCTTCCGTTTTCAATCATATACGTAGAATTTAATAAGTTGGCTGTACTGTTGTCATTAACCCACGGCTCAAAGTTAGAAGTGCCATCACCGTGCCACCTGTTTAATCTTGCAGCTCTATAATTTAAACGGGCATAGCCTGCACCATTTCCCCACTGGCGAAATATTTCGTTGCCCGATACCCCTTGAAAGTCTATCCCAAGATCAAAACCTTTAAAGTTTGCAGATAATGAAAAACCATATGTAAAATCAGGTGTAGGGTTACCAATAATAGTTCTGTCACTATCACTTATTTTAGCATCATTATTAATATCTCTGAATTTCAGATCACCAGGATGGTAACCGTTATTGGGAGACTTGGCAGAATCCGCTGAATTTTGATATACGCCACCTACAACATATCCATAGAATGAACCAATTGGATCGCCTGCTCTTGTTCTTGTAGGACCATCAAAAATTTCAAAACCATCTCTGAAAACAGAGTTCACAGTGTTATTCAGGCTGGTTAAATTTCCACTTATACTGTAGCCAAAGCCATTTGACATTTTATCTGTCCAGTTTGCAGAATATTCCATCCCGTGATTAGTAATCTTCCCTGCATTAGTAATGCCTGGTTTAGTGCCGTTTCCGCCGGGATAGTTAGTGAGAAGATTATCTGTGACTTTATTGTAGTAAGTTATCTCACCTTTTAACCGATTCTTCAACACAGCAAATTCAACGCCTATATCTGTAGCAGTAATTGATTCCCACTTGAGGTTTGGATCAGCAAGAAAAGACGTGGTATAAGCAGGAATCACCTGTTGGCCCAAGCCACTTCCAAATATACCTGAAGAACTGGCGGTAAGTAATGGATAATAAGGATAATGTATTGAGGTATATTGGTTGCCCAGGACACCCCATGATCCTTTAAGTTTTAAATAATCAAAAACTTTTTGATTTTGCATAAAATCTTCCTTGCTAATTTCCCAGCCTAAACCTACAGCTCCAAAATTTTGATAAGTGTTGGTTTTAGAAATGTCAGATGACCCATCTCTTCTAAAAGATAGATTTACCAGGTATTTACTTTTGAAATTATAAAGCGCCCTGGCGAAATAAGAAACAGTTGCCTGCTCCCATTCCAAAGGTTGAGGATTACCAAATAAGTCATCAGTTGGTGTAATTAAGGTTCTGGAAGTTGGATCAGCAAAAAAGTTATCTAAATACCAAAATCTTTTATTGTTCGGAATTGGAGTTGCAGTGGCTGTTGTAAACTGGCTTACTACACCGTTTGTTTCGTGATAACTGTTAAAGTTTGTTGAGAAACCTCCTAGTAACGTAAGGCCATGATCGCCAAATTGATCTTTATAGGTTAAGAGGTAATCTTGCTGAAATTTAGAGAAAGTATTGTCTTTTTGAGAGACCTGAGTTTTTGTGTTTGTGGGCACAACAGTATCAGACACAGCATTAAAAACATTTATTAAAGGTGTGAAGTGTCTGTTATCATTAAAAGACAGATCCGTGTAGTAAGTAGCTCTAAATGTGAATTTCTTTAAAAAACTCACTTCTCCGAAAACGTTTCCAACTACTCTATATACGTTTGATAAATCCTGGCCTTGTGTTTCCTCAACAAAACGTAAGGGATTATCAACCTGTGCTGATTGCAAATCAAATGGTGTTTGACTATACACCCCGAACGTTGTGTTAAAAGGATCTATTACTGGTGAAGCTGTAAGGGCATTACCGAACTCGTGCAGTTGGGGCAACTTTGCATTATAGCCATTTACATCAAATCCAACTTTAATGCCTTTGGAAACCTTTAATTCGTCATTAAGTGTTATGGAATATTTTCTCAGCAGTTCATGTTTAATAATACCTTCTTGCCTAGTATAGCCTACACCCATGTAAAAACGGTTCCTGTCTGTACCGCTTGTAATACTTATATTATTTACGTTTATTAAAGCATTTTTCTGGGCGATTAATTCTTGCCAGTCTGAATTGCCATTATAAAGATTGAAATATTGATATGGAGCAGTACCCTGGTTCGCAAACTGCTCATTTAATAAAAGTTTGTAACCAGCTGCATCAACAAGATCAATTTTGTCGACAATTTTTTGAACACCAAGTGATGAGTTCAGGTTAATTGTTAATTGACCGGCTCTGCCTTTTTTAGTAGTCACTGCTATTACACCATTTGCTCCGCGAACACCAAAAATTGCCAAAGAAGACGCATCTTTCAATACTTCTATTGACTCTATATCATTTGGATTTACAAAATCTATGTTATCATTAAAAATCCCATCTACTAAAAACAACGGCTTTGTTTGTGTTTTACTCACTGTACCTCTTATACGTATGTCAGGCTCCTGGCCAGGTTTCCCGGAATTTACAATAGACAGTCCTGAAACCTTGCCCTGTAACGAAGCCACAGGATTTGTGTTAGGTTTTTCTGCAACATCTTTACCCGCAATTTTTACAATTGAACCGGTAAGATCTCTTTTATTGGCAGTGCCATATCCAATAACCACAACCTGCTCCAATTGCTGGTTTGAAGCAGTGAGTGCTACGTCTACTGTAGTTCTGCTCGCTACTGCGACCTCACGTTTTTCGTAACCTGTTGAGGTAACCACAAGAGTTGCACTGGGCACAGCGGAAATACTAAAATTTCCCTGGGCATCTGTTGATGTTCCTTTCTTACTTCCTTTTACTGTTACAGAAGCGCTTGCAACACCTTCTCCATTTGTACCTGTTACTTTTCCTGTAACCTGGGTTTGCTGGGCGAATGAAAAATGACCAATGGTAAAAAGTAAAACACAGACTGAAATAAACCTTTTCATAAAGGTTTTAAGGCGAATTCGCCCTGGTAGCATAGCAATCATTCGTTTGAAGTTTATAGCGTTAATTGAATAAAAACAAACATCTATCAAAAATTTCATAATCGTAATGGGATTGACAAATAAAGGTTAAAAAAAGATGCTTTGCTGTAGTAGAATATCGAAGAATTATGCAAATTGTTATAACAATATAACTCTATGCTATAAAAGTACAGCCTTCAATAGCCAGTTCTGTTTCAGGAAATATTGCACAGGCTTCTTCTTTAAAAGCATCGAGGGTTTCATACTTTGATGAAAAGTGCCCGATCAATAATTTTTTGACGTTAGATTTTTTTGCAAGGGTCGCTGCTTCAAAACAGGTAGTATGAAAACGGGCTGCGGCCTTATCTTTAAATTCATGCAGGTATGTGGCTTCATGGTAAATAAGGTCTGCATTTTTAATATGCGTTATCAGGTCTTCATCATAAATAGTATCAGAACAATAGGCATAAGTTTTTCCTGGTGCAGCAGTCGTGGTTAAAAGTTCATTCGGTAAATTTTTATCATTTATAATTATATCCAGGCCATGTTTAAGATCTTCAAAAAATGATACTGCAACCTGGTAATGCTTAACCGCCTCCGGGTTAATTTTCCTGCTGTGTTTTTTTTCTTTGAAGATAAACCCCCAACATGGGATCCTGTGTTTTACCGGAAAACTTTCTACAATTAATCCCGGCGAAGTATACATTACAGAAATATCTTCCAGGGCGAAAAAGTTTAATGGATAAGATAGTGCGGTGCCGGCAAAGGAAAGTTGAAGTGTAATCAGTTCTTTCAAATCTTTTGGGGCATACAAATTAATGTCATGTTTTCTGCCTAACAG
>JANLXV010000635.1:0-2980 GCA_031365305.1 Chitinophagaceae bacterium | reverse complement strand
CTATGCTCCGGTTGTTTATAGTTAAACCAGTGCCGGCTGTTAAATTAATGATGGAGTTTAAAGGGCAGGTTTTTTATACTTCCGCAGAAGATGATGGCTTTTATAAATTTGAAATAGAATCAACTGAAATTGTTAAGCCGGGAAAGCATGAAGTATTTGTTACACTTTTGCAGGATGCACCCTCAAAAGCCGTAAAGGCCAGTGGCATTATTTTCGTACCTGACGAATATAAGTATGCAGTCATTTCTGATGTAGATGATACTTTTCTTATCTCACATTCGTCTAATTTGCGAAAGCGTCTTTATGTATTGCTGACGAAAAATGCGCATAGCCGCAAGCCTTTTGAAGGCGTGATTAATCATTATAAAATGCTGGCAAATGCGGGAGTAAAAACAGGCTATAAAAATCCTTTCTTTTATGTGTCCAGCAGCGAATGGAATCTCTTTGATTTTTTAAATGACTTTGCAAAAAAGCATGAACTGCCTGAAGGTGTGTTCTTGTTAAGCCAGCTAAAAAAAATTGGGCAGGTATTTAAAACAGGCCAGGGTAAACATTCAGCAAAATACATGCGTATTGTTAGAATTGTAGAAGCTTTTCCTAACCAGCAATTAATATTATTGGGTGATGATTCGCAAATGGATCCTTCAATTTATTTGTCTATGGTAGAACATTTCCCGGGAAAAATATCCTGTGTCTATCTCAGGCAGACGCATAATATAGCCAAAGAGGCTGTTAAGCTAATAGTGCAGAAAATAATAGCCGGAGGAACGCCCTGTTGTTATTTTAGAGATAGTGTGGAAGCAATGAAGCATTCTGAAAAATTAGGTCTTGTTCAGTTAGTGGGATGAATAAAATATTTTATGTATTTGTTTTTTGTAGAGCAGGATCGTTTTCTTTTAAAGCATTAAACTTGCGCCTGAATTCAGGACTTTCCGTATGTTTTAATTTATCCCAAAACGTAAAGTAAAGCCCAAAATTATACCTGAACTGCTTATGATGCAGTGAATGATGAGTAGCGCCTATTACCCACCTGGCAAAAATATTTTTTTCATAAGCACCGGGATAAATTTCAATATCGAGATGATTGATCACACTGCTTACCGTCATAATAGTTAACTGTAATAGAATAACAGAATAATGTAATGGAAGCAACATAAGCATTGCCGGTAAAAACACAGCCTGCAAAATTCCTTCTAAAGGATGAAAGGAAAAGGCTGTGAAAGGGGATGTGATGTTGCTGTTGTGATGAACTTTATGTACGATCTTAAAAATTGCCGGCTTATGCATCCAGCGATGGAGCCAGTAATAATAGGTTTCATGCACGAACATCAAGATTACTAAACTAACCGGAAGGTAAAGCCAGCCATGTTGCATCGGATCAACATAAATTTTTGTGTAACCTTTCTGCCAAAGCCATAATGTAAATGTGCCAGCCATTGAAAAAATAAGGCCCGTTAACATGCTCCATAATACTTCGCTTCTAAATTGGCCGGGTTTATAATCTTTAGTATTGATCTTTCTTGAAAACCATTTCGTTTTAAACCATTTGTGAAAAATAAAATAGAAAAGACCGGCAACTACAAAGTATCTGCCAGTAATAATAATAAATAGCATTGCGGTTGTAGCAAACAGAGCGGGTAGACTATCAAGATCGGGTAATTGCATAAGGCAAATGTACTTAAACCTTAAAGAGGCCTAAAATCAAATGGTACAGTTATTGAATATTAGGGGCCGATCAAAAAATCGTAATCATGAAAAAATATTTTGTTATTGCCTCTGTTGTTTTATTTGCTGCCTGTAATGATGATGCTTCTACAACAACTACCACAACTTCCGATGATTCTTCTATGATGAGCACAACGCCGGCCACGGCTCCAGTCGATACTGCAAAAGCTGTGGCTTCGGCACCCTCAGCTTTCGAGTCACGATCGTTTCTAGATATTGAAACTGGTAAATCTATTACTGTAAAAAGAGATACAATCTCAAACAAATATGTAAACGCAGCCACAAATAGAGAGGTAAGTTATTATTATGATCCAATAACAAAAGACACTTTTGATAGCCGGGGTTATATCTTAAATAACTCATTAATTTTAAGAACAGCAAATACAAAGTAGATGAAGTTAAAGTGTCCGCAAACCCAAATAGCATTAAGGTGAAAGATGAGATTTCTAAATTTAAAATGGATCACAACCGCACTAAAGCAAAAGATGATGATACCAAGATCAAAGAAAGAGGAGATATGTATAAGGAGAAAACTGATTCAACCAAGCTAAAAGTTGATGATAAACAAATGAAAGTAAAATCTAAATAATAATAGAAAACCCTCGAATGAGGGTTTTCAAATTTTTAGCTTGAAAAGTTTAAAAAAATATTGAATTTATAATCTCATACCCCTACCTTTGCACTCCCAAATAAATTTGGGTTTATTTAAAGTTCTTTAAAGATGTCTCAACGCATTAGAATAAAACTACAGTCTTACGATCACAATCTTGTAGATAAATCTGCAGAGAAAATTGTTAAGACCGTTCGCAGCACAGGTGCCGTGGTTACAGGTCCTATTCCTTTACCTACACACAAAAAGATTTTTACTGTATTGCGTTCTCCTCACGTAAATAAAAAAGCACGTGAGCAGTTTCAATTGTGTACGCACAAACGTTTGTTAGATATATACACCAGCAGTTCACGTACTGTTGATGCATTATCTAAGCTTGACCTTCCATCAGGTGTTGATGTGGAGATTAAAGCATAATTCGCCTGAAGGCGGAAAGTTCTTGTATAAAAATGTAAACATCCATCTATTATTTATTTAATAGCGCTGGATACAACTAAGGATAAATGAAAAGTATCATTGGAAAGAAGGTTGGCATGACCAGCATCTTCGATAATAATGGTAAGCAAACCGCTGTCACCATTATTGAAGCAGGGCCATGTGTGGTTACCCAGGTAAAAACTGTTGAAACTGACGGTTACAACGCAC
>JANLXV010000556.1:0-3028 GCA_031365305.1 Chitinophagaceae bacterium | reverse complement strand
ATTTACTATCAAATACTTCACTGTATTGGTCACAACACGGGCCGGGTACATAATAGACCTTACTGCCTTTGTAAGTGTATTCTGTTATGGTTCGTGGCGGGTTTTGCAGGCTATCTGTTTTAAAACTTTCTATTTTAGTATTGATGCAGGAGGAAAGGTTTTGGGTTTGATTTTTTTGAGCGCTGCATGAGGAAAATAAAAAGATAGCGGATAAAATGAATAATCTCATTTGTTTTTTTTTGCAATCTACCTTATTAATTGCCGAAGTAATCAATACACAAGCCGTTTCAACCTCTTAATCGTTTGGGAAGAAAATTATTTACAGTATTAACAATAAAATTATTTTCAGAAATTGTAGAAGGTAAATTGTAACTCCGCTTTATTTAAATTCTGGAAGTGCCATTTTAAAATATTCATGTAATGCCGAAGAAAACAATATTTCTCGCTTCTTCCTCTGAATTGGAAGATGACCGTAAAGATTTTGAAATTTTCATTAACAGGAAAAATAAGGAATGGCATAACAAGGGTGTCTTTCTTGAATTAATTGTTTGGGAAGACTTTCTTGATGCTGTTTCAAAAACACGCCTGCAGGATGAATACAACAAAGCAATTAAAGAGTGTGATATTTTTTTGATGCTTTTCTTTACCAAAGTTGGTAAATACACAGAAGAAGAATTTGAAGCCGCTTTTGGACAGTTCAAGGAAACGAACAAACCTTTAATTTATACTTATTTCAGGGATTCAAATATTAAAACTGGCGATATTGATGACACGATAAATAGTATGCTAAGTTTTAAAAGAAAGTTGAAAGAGCTTGGCCATTTCGTTACTGTTTATAAAAATATAGAAGAACTGCAATTAAAATTTACAGAACAACTTGCAAAGCTGGCAAATGATGGCTTTATAAAGTTTGATCAACAAACCCCAGGCATTTTTACTGCCTCGAAATTTCCCAAAGAGCTTACTAATAGTCTCCCTAAAACACATCCTGATGATATAATTGGCCGTGAACAGGATATTGAAGAGCTACATAGACTGTTGCATAACGATAAAAGAGTGATTGTTGTAAATGGATTGGGCGGTATCGGTAAAACGTCTCTGGCACAGGCTTATACCAGCAAATACTATGATGATTATTCGCACATTCTATGGATAACGCAAGGGTCTGAAAATATTGTAAATGATTTTATTAATGCGGATGGCTTATTGAAAAATCTTGATATTGAATTGGGGAATACAGAACCGCAGCAACTACTGAGTGAAGTAATTAGAAAATTAAAAGCCATCGCGGAAAAACCAAACCTTCTGATTATTGATAACGCAGAGCAATCACTAAAGCAGTATAAAGATATATTGCCCGGCCAGCCTAACTGGCATCTCGTGGTAACGTCAAGAGAGGTTATCACAGGCTTTCAAATAAAGAGTGTGGGTTTATTAAATGAAGAACAATCTGTAGAACTATTTAAAAAATATTATACTCATCATACTTTAAATGATGCCGACATTAAGGATATAGTGAGATCCGTTGATTACCACACACTCACTATAGAAATACTCGCAAAAACTGCGCAGGTGCAGCGTTATGACGCCATTACTTTACGACAGGCCATTGCAAAAGACCTGAAAGCCAATGTGGAAGTGGACAGGCCAAATGCCGAAGTAGAAAAAGTGGGTACATACCTAAGCAATGTTTTTAACCTTAGCAAACTTGAACAGGAAGAAATATGGCTGATGAAACAGTTTGCATGCCTGCCACCAGAGTTCCATCCTTACGTGTTATTGAGTGAGCTATTGGTTGATGAAGAAAGTGCTTATAAAAATGGCCTTGCTGAAACCTGCAACAAGCTTGCGCAAAAAGGATGGCTGCAGTATAATCCAATAACAGATAGTTATAAAATGCATCGTATTGTAGCAGGTATAGTGCAACAGCAGGAGAATATAACTTTTGATGATATCAAAATCCTTATTGATGCTGTTGCGGTAAAGTTGAGCACTGACCCGGCAAAAGATAACCCCATTGAAAAGTTTATATGGGTACCGTTTGGCAAAAGCATACTCGATAAATTGAATGACAGCAGTTCGGCCGAAGTTGCGACTTTACAAAATAATCTTGCATTAAGACTTCAAGACCTTGGCGATTATGAATACGCCAAAGTCTTGCTGGAAGAAGTTATTGCATCAGCTGAAAAGAATTTTGGAAACGATCATCCGACCACTGTTAGACGGTATTCTAACCTCGCAACGGTGCTTCGAGATCTTGGTAATTATGAAGGCGCCAAGGCACTGTTGGAAAAAGCTTTGATATCTAATGAAAAGAATTTTGGGAAAGACCATCCGACGACAGCAATAAGTTATTCCAACCTGGCAATGATACTCCGAGACCTTGGCGATTATGAAAACGCAAGGACGCTGCTGGAAAAAGCTTTGATTTCTAGTGAAAAGAATTTTGGGAAAGACCATCCGTTTACAGCAACAAGGTATTCCAACTTGGCATTGGTGCAAAAAGATCTCGGCGATTATAATAGCGCTAGAGTACTTTTTGAAAAGGCACTAGTGTCAAATGAAAAGAGCTTAGGCAAAGACCATCCGACGACAGCAATAAGTTATTCCAACTTGGCGACAGTACTTCAAGACTTTAATGATTATCAAGGTGCCATAGTACTACTGGAAAAAGCTGTAGCATCTGATGAAAAGAACTTTGGAAAGGATCATCCGTCCACTGCAACAAGATATTCCAATCTTGCACTGGTACTGAAAGATTTTGGGGATTATACGAACGCTAGAGTACTGCTGCAAAAAGCTGTAGCCTCTGATGAAAAGACGTTCGGCAAAGACCATCCGTCTACGGCAAGAAGTTATGCCAATCTTGCGCTTGTACTTCAAGACATGGGCGACTATGCAGGCGCCAAAACGCTTCTTGAAAAAGCTGTTGCATCTAATGAAAAGACTTTTGGCAAAGACCATCCGTCTACGATCACCAGTTATTCCAATCTTGGGCTTGTACTCGAAGATCTTGGTGATTTTGAAG